>CBDUMB010000592.1:0-2221 GCA_965368205.1 uncultured Pseudomonadaceae bacterium
GTCTCTGAAATTGAAATCAGGATGCGCGCCAAAATATTCATTTGAGAGGTTACGTCCACCAACAATGGCCGCATTGCCGTCAACTGCAAAAACCTTGTTATGCATTCTGTGATTCAGGCGGCTGGCCCCTGACAAGACTTCAGCGATGCTGCGCAAAGGCGAGTATCTGAAACGATAGCGGAACGGATTAAACGCGCGAATTTCCACGTTATCGTAAGCGTTTAAAGCTAACACCCTACGGTCGTAGCCCATAAAGTGGATGTCATCAACAAGCAAACGGACCTGCACGCCACGCTGAGCGGCAAGCAACAGCTGCTTTATGACGGCAATGCCTACCCCATCACCTGCCCAGATGTAGTACTGCACATCAATACACCGCTGGGCGCGGGCGGCCAATGCAAGGCGGACAAGTAGCGCCTGGCGCTCTTCAGCCAGCAATAAAACTCGGGAATCTGTTTGGTTGGGGTCCTGCACATCAAAGCGCCGACTACTGCCGGCGCTCGAGGTTTGCTGTCTAGTGAGTAATCACTCGAGGCAATTCTTTGGCCTGGTCTACCCAACCGCTTACAGTTTTTGCAGAAGGCAGTGAGCGGACGAGTTTTTTCTCTTCGTTCACTTCAGCCATTTTAGCCGCCAGGTTTTCAGCATTACGTTGTGCCAATTCAGGCACGGTATCAACACCAGAGGCTTCCAACAACTCCGCGTATTCACCACCAACGCCTTTGACCCGGCACAGGTCTGCATGGTTAACAAACTTCAGGATTAGAGTTGCACTCATTCCTGAGGCTTCGATAATGGCGTTGCGGCCGGCTTTGGTCGCGCCTTTTTCCAGCAACTCTTCGCAGCTGTTAACGCCAGCTGATGCCAGCTTCTCTGCATAGGCTGGACCTATGCCTTCGATGACAGTTATGTCAGTCATTTTGATGTCTCCTCATCATGCTAAATTCAAGGGCGCACTGGTGCACCATTTCCGGGGCATTGTGCAACAGGTGGCTTATATTCATGCTATCCAACCACTCCTGCAACAATTTCCGCTAGTGTAAGACTTGCGCACGAGGCGACTGTAAAAAGCGCGTAACAATCTGCAAGTGTCTACTTACGGAGCGAACCGAGAATACCGCGCACCAGGCGCGACCCCAATGAGCGCCCGACACTGCGCAGCGTGCTTTTAATAAACGCTTCGCCGGCACTCTGCCGGCGCGAGCCGCCAGATCGCGCTCGTTGTTCACGGGCCTCTTGCCTGGCTTTCTGTTCCGCCTCTTTTTGCGCTGCTTTTTCCTGCGCCTGCTTTGCTTCTTCCGCAGCTTCCTGTGCCGCCTCGCGCTCCGCGCGCTCGACCGCGGCTTCGGTTCGCTCCGCCAACAATTCAAACGCCGAGTCCCGATCTATCTCCGTTTCGTACCGTCCTGACATGGGCGAGTCTGCTATGGCTTTTACCCGCGTGGCATCTTCTATCGGGCCGATCTGAGCCTGGGGCGGCGGTACGGTACCGGCCACCACTGAAGTCGGTGCACCATCTTCATTTAAACTGGAAACCAGTGCTTCGCCCAACCCCAGATTTGTAATGGTGCCCACCACGTCGACGCCTGTGTCATTACGAAAACCTGCCGCAACTGCGCGAATTGCACGCTGGTCTTTAGGGGTAAACGCGCGCAACGCGTGCTGGATTTTCATACCCATCTGGCCGAGCACATTTTCAGGCACATCCAATGGAGATTGAGTAATAAGATAAATACCCACCGCTTTGGAGCGAATCAGTCGAAAAACCTGTTCAACTTTTTCAAGCAGGCCCTTGGGCATGTCTTTGAACAACAGATGCGCTTCATCAAAAAACAGCACGATCTTGGGTTGTTCCAGATCTCCTGCTTCCGGCAGCTCTTCAAACAATTCAGACAGCAGCCACAACAGGAATGCTGCATACAACTTGGGCGACTCGCGTACCAGCCGTTCAGCATCCAGCAGACTGATGACACCGATGCCGGAGAAGTCTTTCTGCATCAGATCTTTCAGAGCAATGGCCGGTTCACCAAACAAACGCTCTCCACCCTGGGCCTCAAGCACCAATAGCCGCCGTTGAATTGCACCCACTGAGGCAGCAGAGATATTCCCGTACTGGCCACGCAGCGCGTTGGCATTGTCGCTCATAAACGCAAGCAGGCTGCGCAGGTCTTTCAGATCCAGCAGCAGCAGACCTTCATCGTCCGCGATCGCAAAACAGGCG
>CBDUMB010000593.1:0-2200 GCA_965368205.1 uncultured Pseudomonadaceae bacterium
TAATCGGTAGAGGGCACTATCAGGTACTCCCATGGCTGTCAGCCTTGCTGCGACCTGACTGCTGTAAACAATGAATCCCGCGGCGCCGGGCGCGAGGTCTTCACGTGCGAGTGCCGACAGCATGAGCTTGCGCAGAGGGGTGCGGGGTTGGTAGTGCGCGCGAACATTACCGGGGACAACGGCATCATGTTCAGTGGGTGCATCAACAGCGCGACCTAATACTTCTTCAAGCATGGTTTGGGTTATCGGGCCTGCTCTCACGATGCGCGGCACATCCGCTGTTAAATCGACAATGGTTGATTCCAGGCCGAATTCACAAGGTCCGCCATCCAACACGGCTGAAATATGCCCATCAAGCCCGCTGACCACCTGATCGGCTGTGGTTGGGCTCAGTGCCTTGTAGCGATTCGCAGAGGGTGCAGCAAGGCCTGTGGCAACCCTCGTCAGCACCTCCAGAAACAGTGGATGGGAGGGCACCCGAAGTGCAACTGTATCCAGACCACCCGTGACAACCAGGCTTGTGTGCTCTGACTTTTTAAGTAATAGGGTCAAAGGTCCTGGCCAGAAGTGCGCGGCCAGTGTCCTGGCTGCACAGGGCACGTCAGTGGCCCAGTCATCCAGGTGTTCGGCGGAAGGAATATGCACAATCAGGGGGTGGTTGGTTGGCCGACCTTTGGCGCTGAAGATCCTGGCAACCGCCTGGTCGTTGCGGGCATCAGCAGCAAGCCCATAGACTGTCTCTGTAGGCAGCGCCACGCATTGTCCTTGCAGGAGCATCTGCGCGGCTTTAGCAACTCCGTCTCTGCCTCGAAGTACAAGCACCATTGCAACAGCCGTGTTCGCCTGTTGTGCCCCTAGTCAGGCAGGCCGAGTACGCGCTTGGCGATGATGTTGGACTGAACCTCGTTGCTGCCGCCATAAATGGTTGTGGTGCGCAGGTGCAGGAATTCTTCTGTTGCCTTGAGTTCATCAGCGGTGAAGCCCACTTCCTCATGCGCGCCGAGTCCACGGAAACCCATGATCTGTCGCTTCAGATCGGCACCATCGCGCTGCAAGCCTGCGCCGACCAGTTTGAAGATGGACGTTGCAGCCCCTGGAATGCCTGACTTGTTTTCTTCGTTGGCACGCTGTGCGGTATATCCGAAAGCAGCCCGTCGCATGTTCATATCAAGAATGGTGTCGCGCATGGCGGTATCCGCAATCTTGCCGTCTTCTTCGCCGATGTAGGCTTTGGCCACCCGTACCATGGTTCTGGCCGGGTCCGCGGCTCGCGCACCACCGGTGAGCCCGCCAATACCTGAGCGTTCGAACTGCAGTAAGCGCTTGCCGATGGTCCAGCCCTTATTTAACTCTCCGACCAGATCTACTTTCTGTGCGATGGCATCGTCCAGAAATGTTTCGCAGAAGGGTGACGAACCGGATATCAGGCGAATGGGTTTGGTGGTGACGCCGGGTTGGTCCATGCTCATCAGCATGAAGCTTATGCCTTCGTGTTTGGGTGCATCCGGATCGGTGCGCACGAGGATAAACATCCAGTCGGCGGTGGCGGCCCCGGACGTCCAGATTTTCTGGCCGTTGATAACAAAGTGATCGCCATTATCCACAGCCCGTGTGGTCAGCGCTGCCAGGTCGGAGCCTGCGTTAGGTTCTGAGTAGCCCTGGCACCACTGGTATTCGCCGCGTGCAATTTTCGGCAAGTGGCGTTGTTTCTGGTCTTCGGTACCGTATTCAAGCAGGGTAGGGCCGATCATTGATGTGCCCATGCCCATCAGAGGTGAACGGGCGCCGATAGCCGCCATTTCATCGTACAAAATTTTCGCTTCGGCTGCGGTCAAGCCGCCGCCACCATACTCAGTTGGCCACGTGGGCACGGTCCAACCGCGTTCTGACATGCGTTCGAGCCAAAGTGCGGTATCTGGCTCCAGTGTAATTTTGCTTGAACCACTGGCGATCTGACCTGGGCCACGAGCGCCTTCAGGACAATTTTCGGCGAGCCAGCTCGCCACTTCAGCTCTAAATGTATTTGTTTCACCCACGGGAATGCTTCTTAAGATTTCGATAGCGCAAAAACTATCCTGTATGCGTGATTATTTCCAGTGTGTGAGTCGTGAAGATCTATGCTTGGCGCCGTTGTTGATTCAGCAACGTCTGCAGACTTTGCGACTGGAACCGCTCCATCATCCGTCTTACAGTAGGGTTC
>CBDUMB010000594.1:0-2190 GCA_965368205.1 uncultured Pseudomonadaceae bacterium
ACTGCAGCAGTTGCACCTACCAAATCCCTTTTTGTTAAACGGACTCGACATGAAACATTCACCTTCTCTACTTACTACCGTGTACTTTTCACTGCTTATGGTCTTTGCCACGCCTGTATTGGGTGCCGAAGACAACAGCTTGCGGGAAGCGCTGCGCAAGCAGGTTTTCGCCAGCAGCGTTGAGGCTCTGCGCCAGGCAAACGCAGTCAATGCTGCAGTTCTGACGCCGGAGACCTACAGAAAAGCCAGCCGAGCGTACATTCGCGCTGAAGAGGCGTTCGAAAGCGGCGCAGATGTCAATCGCGTGTCCAGCATTCTTGAAGAAGCCAACAAAGAGTTTATTCAGGCTGCCACCATGGCGCCTACCGTCGAAAATTTTGTCAGCGCCGCTTTCCAGGCTCGTAGCGACGCATTGGCAGCTGATGCAAAAAAACGCGCCCCGAAGTTATGGGAAGAAGCGGAATTGCAACTCTACGAAGCGGCTTCCCGGGCCGAAAAAGGACGCGAGTCAAGAGTGGGACAATATGCCGATAAAGCTGAAACGCTCTATCGCGATGCTGAACTGGAGGCCATTGAAACCGTCCTGTTCACCGAAATCGAGGCTGAAATTGCCAAAGCTAAAAAACTGGATGCCGACGACTGGGCTGAAACCTCTTACAGGAAGGCCATAGATCTGCTCGCGCTGGCCCGCAGCACGCTGGCGGGAAATCGATACGATACCGATCAGCCACGCAATCTGGCCAAGCAGGCCATGCACAATGCGTTGTACGCTCAGTATGTGTCACGCCTGGCTGATGACATAGACGACAATGACACAACGTTAGAAGCGATTCTTCTCGAATGGCAGGACGTCCTGCAGCCCTTAGGCGACACGGTTGACGTACCGATGTACTTTGACAACGGTCCGGCGGCCACCATCGAATTGATTGTCGCTGCGATCGAGGAGCGTAACAATCGTGCGACCTTATTAGCGCAGGATCTTGGCTCTGCAAAACAGAGCATTCGCCTGCTGGAAGATGAACTCGCCAGCACCCAGGCCGAACTGGAAAACCGTGAAGAGGCCAAGGCCCGACTGGACCGAAGAATTGCGTTACAGGCGCAGCAGGAGCAGACCGTGGCACGGGTCGAGGGTTTATTCAGTAAAACGGAAGCAGAGGTGGTGCGCGCGGAGAATCGCCTGATCATCCGCCTGGTTGGTCTTAACTTCACTTTCGGCAGTGCTGAACTTGAACCACAGCACGAGGCTATCCTGGCTAAGCTGATCAATGCCATCAGCGAGTTTCCTGAAACGCCCATCACCATCGAAGGACATACCGACTCTTATGGCGCCGATGCTGCAAACATGACGTTGTCGGTCAAACGAGCAGAATCAGTTGCCGCCTACCTGCTGGAGCGGGTGGCCATCGCCCCAAGCCAGCTTTCCTCTGTGGGCTACGGTGAAACCAAGCCTATAGCCAACAATGAGACACCGGACGGCCGCTCGAAAAACAGACGCATTGATGTGGTGCTCTACCCTTCTTTCTGGTCAAACTAGACCTTTAAGGGGCACAATAGATATGCAATTTGGCATTAACGGAACAGGCCTGGTACAACAGGCAGACGTCAGCAAAATCACCGCCCATGCCAGTCAGGCAGCGGCGGATGGCTTCAGCAGCTACTGGTTGGCAGAACACCCCACCGGCGGTCTGGATGCACTGACGGTGCTGGCAATCGTGGGTCAGCATGTGAAATCCATCGAGCTGGGCACAGCGGTTGTGCCTACGTTCCCACGCCACCCGCTGACATTGGCTAATCAGACCTTAACCACCGCAGATGTCATCAGCCATCGGCTGACCCTGGGCATCGGCCTGTCCCACGCCTCGATGATGGCTGACCTGGGCATCAGCTTCGAAAAACCCATCCGTCATCTACGGGAATATCTGAGCATTCTCATGCCGCTGCTGCGCGAAGGCAAAGTAGACTTCAAAGGTGAAGTATTAAGTTGTCAGGCCACTGTGTTTAAGTCCCCGGTTGAGAAAACTCCTGTTGTTGTTGCGGCGCTGGGACCGCAGGCGCTGGGTGTTGCCGGGCGTCTCGCAGATGGCACAACGCTGGCCTGGGTTGGGCCAAAAACTGTCAAAGAGCACATCAAGCCGCGCATTGAAGACGCTGCCGGGCAAGCCGGCCGGCCCAGTCCCAGAATCATTGCAA
>CBDUMB010000595.1:0-2189 GCA_965368205.1 uncultured Pseudomonadaceae bacterium
ATCCAATTCCTGCCGGCTCAAGCCTGCCAGGTGGTTATCCAGCAACTGTGTGACGAGACCGTGATAGCCTTCGCTACCGTCGTCTGTGGCGACATGCAGACGGGCGGCCTGGGCGCAGGCCTCCTGGAAGTAGAGCCGATCGGCACTCCTTGCGCCGACAAAGATATCTGCGTTACCAAAATCTCGAGCCAGCTGGTAGACCGCAGCCAGACCTGTGCCTCCGGCAACCGCAATGATCTGCGCATCTTCCGGGGGCTGAGCAGGTATGCCATGTGGACCGCGAACATAGGCTTGAGCGCCTGGCTGCATACCCATCAGATGATGGGTGAACTCGCCAAGGTCAATCACAACCAGGGAAAAAGGGTCGTCGGTTAACGCTGAAAACGGCTTCTCACCCACCCCAGGCACCCACAGGAATATGAACTCACCGGGTTGCACATTGATCTTATGGTCAAACGTCAGAATCGAAATATCGTCTGTCACTTTCTCGTTGCTGACCAGGGTCACCGGCGTGAAGTCCATATCAACATCATATTGCACCAGGGATTCCGCCCGTTTGCCACGGGTGGTCAGGTCTTTGCCCAACGCGGAAAAATATTCGCTGATCTGCTCCGAGGTCATGCCGACCAGGGCCGATCCCACACCAAAAATACTCGCGCCGGCATCTGCCATCGCCTCGACGTCCATGGCACTGGACAGGCCACCGCAACCAATCACCGGCACATCCACTTCCCTGACAATTTCACGAACGCATTTCAGCGCGATTGGCAGCACACCTTTGCCAGACATGCCGCCCATTTCGTTGCTCAGCACGGGACTGCCATAAGCAGAGAAATAGCCCGGTCCAACCGTGTTGATCGCACACAGAGCATCAGCCCCGGCGTTCACGGCAGCGCGCGCGATGGCGGCAATATTGTCGGTGTTTGGTGTGAGTTTGGGCACTACGGGAATGGAAACAGCTGCTTTCACCGCGGCTGTGATTGCATACACCATTTCCGGATCCTGTCCCATGGCCATGCCATATCCCTGGGCATGCGGGCAGGAAAGGTTGAGTTCGAGACCATCACTGAAAGGTGCCAGAAGCTTGGCCACCGCGACAAATTCTTCAACACTGCCGCCAAAAATAGAGGTCAGCAGAAACTTATCCTGCGGGACGACGAGTTTGGCGAATAATTCAGCGCTTCGCTCGGCGCCAGGATTGGTCAACCCGACCGCATTCACAAAACACCCAGGGGCATACTGACTCAGAATGGGTTCCCGATTGCCGAGCCGCGGCGCCAAGCCAATGCTCTTGGTGGTCATCACACCCACTTCAGGTACATGGGCAAACATGTACTCGATAATTGAAGTTGCCGTAGAAACAATCCCTGATGGCATCGTAAACGGACCCGAGATGGGTTTATCCAAAAAAGTGCTGGTCAAGTTGCGCTCACAAATCGTTGCGAAAAAACCCTGGCATCTTAACCCTCCCGATACCGTGCTACCAAGTGATACCCTTTGGACTGGGGATCTATCGTAAAAACAAAATAAGAAAAGGAGGGTCGCCGTGCAGCTGGACAACCCGTATGCGTCTACCCGAGCGCGCTACTACGCCCTGACACTGTTAACCATTGTCTACACATTCAATTTTATTGACCGGCAGTTGCTGGCCATTCTGCAGGAATCGATTAAAGCCGATTTGCTGTTGTCTGACAGCCAGCTGGGTTTACTAACCGGGTTCGCGTTTGCGCTGTTTTACGTCACCGCTGGCATCCCCATTGCCCGCTGGGCAGACAACGGCAATCGCCGCAATATTGTCGCGCTGGCGATCGGCACCTGGAGCTTCATGACTGCATTAAGCGGCTTTGTGCAAAGCTACACTCAACTGTTGCTCGCCCGTGTCGGCGTTGGTATCGGTGAAGCCGGTGGCAGCCCCCCGTCTCACTCTATTGTCTCGGATATTTTTCCACCAGAGCGTCGCGCTGGCGCGCTGTCGTTCTACTCCATGGGAGTCAACATCGGCATCATGTTCGGTTTTCTGGCCGGCGGTTGGCTCAATGAATTTTTTGGCTGGCGGGTGGCCTTTATCGTTGTGGGGATCCCGGGGATCCTGATCGCACTGATGGTTCGCTACACGCTGTCTGAACCCATACGCGGGCTGGCCGACAACAAGCAGGTCGCTGAGCGAGCGGAACCCCTCCGGGATGTGC
>CBDUMB010000596.1:0-2163 GCA_965368205.1 uncultured Pseudomonadaceae bacterium
AGCCACAATTCCATCAGGCTGCAGCCAGTGCCTTGACCCTTTCAGGTCGACGTATCAGGTAAAAGAAACGCCCAAGCAGGGCTGCCGCTGCAATTGCTAACCCGACAATCAACCCGACCCAATACCCATAAACGCCGTAATCCAGGGATTCAAAATAACCAAAGCCCAGTGTCCAGGAGACTGGAAAGGCAATGAGCCAATAGCTCATAACGGCGATGAGGAAAGGTCGACGGGTATCTTTAAAGCCTCGCAGCACCCCCATGGCGGTTGCCTGCAGATCATCAAACGGCTGATAGATGGCGACAAAGATCATCAGCTGTGCTGCCAGCGCCACAACCGCAGCTTCAGTACTGTACCAGGACGCAATAAGGTCGCGACCAAAGACCAAGATCAGCGCAGCCACTAACGCAAAAACTAACGAGGTACCGAGCGCCACCCACCCACTGACCTGGGCACCGGCAAGGTCACCCGCGCCAACATTTTCTCCCACTCGAATAGACGCCGCCATGCCTAAAGCGTAGGGCACCATGAAGGCAAGCACACCTACGTTACTGGCAATCTGATGCGCGGCAACAGATTCAACCCCTAAGCGTCCAATCATCAGGGTTAGAGATGAAAACAGAGAAAACTCGAGGAAAATGGCCAAGCCGATCGGCACACCTAAAACAACTAAGCGCCAGATGGCACGAAGGTCTGGAGAGGAGAAGCGCTCAAAAAAGCCGGCCTGGCGAAGCCGTGAGAAACGTACCACCAGCAACATACCCAGCAGCTGATAACACAGAGCAATCACTGTCGCCCAGCCACAACCCTCACCACCCATAGCCGGCACACCAAACCCACCGTAGATGAACCAGTAATTTAATGGCAGTTTCAGCAACAGCGCAGATGCGGTAATCAGAAGCGCAGGCATCGTCCAGCCGGAACCTTCACAGAGATAGCGCAGACAGTAGTAGAACAGTGCGGGGATCACCCCCCAACTCATCGCCAGCAGATAAGCCCTGGTGACCGGCAACGCCTCAGGATCAACACCAATCAAGTGGTAAAAAGGGTCCAGGTTGCGGAACACAACAACCAGAACTATGCCGCCGACAAGGGCGATCCACATAGCCTGCCGAACAATTTCACCACCCACATCAAGCTGACCCGCACCACGCAGATGAGAGACTGTTGGGGTGATAGCCATAACGATGCCCGCAACCAGAAACATCAGCGGCCAGAACACCACCGTGCCCAACGCCACACCAGCCAGCGCCACAGAGCTCACACGGCCTGCCATTATGGTGTCTGCAAGACCAAAACCCATCTGCGCCAGTTGCGTTAACACCAACGGCAGCGCCAGCCGAAACAAGCGCACAAATTCGGCTCGATAAATGTCCAATATACTGTATCCGCTGGTAGGCTGTGAACAACAAACTCGGGCATTGTAACCCGCGGCGCAAGTCGGTTCTTGTGAAGTAAATAAGAATCATTATCATTGACGCGGCATAGTTTTAGGGCTCATTTGATAGGTACAGCCTATGGCCACCATTCAGACAATCAAATAGCCACTATTAACTGAAAGCATATACTCGAGCGTAGTCACTTGATTGTGTGACTCGCGAGAAACACAAACCCATTCATTATTGGAGTTCCAACCCTATGGAATTAAAGGACAGCAATACCTTGCAGAACCTGAAAGACGCCTTTGCAGGTGAATCTCAGGCAAACAGACGCTACCTCTACTTTGCAGCAAAAGCTGACGTTGAAGGCGAAAATGACGTTGCCGCAGTTTTCCGTTCCACCGCTGAAGGTGAAACAGGCCACGCCCATGGACACCTCGAGTACATGGAAGCCGTTGGCGACCCAGCTACTGGTCTGCCCATCGGCAGCACCGGCGATAACCTGAAAGCCGCGATTGCTGGCGAGACTCACGAGTACACCGACATGTACCCGGGCATGGCAGCTACCGCGCGAGACGAAGGTTTCGACGAAATTGCGGACTGGTTTGAAACTCTGGCTAAAGCAGAGCGTTCACACGCTAACCGCTTCCAGAAAGCCCTGGACGCAATGGCGTAAAGAAGTCTGCGCATCGGAAAACACCGACGCAGCAAATAAAAGGGCTCGCCCGCGATCCCTTTTGTACCTCTCATTCTGGCTTTTTCCCGTTGCAGGAAGAAAAACCAC
>CBDUMB010000597.1:0-2154 GCA_965368205.1 uncultured Pseudomonadaceae bacterium
ATCCCCAGTAGATCAGCCACAGGGATAGATAGCCTGCGATCGCCCCGACGATAGCATCCTGCGGACTGTCAATACCCACAAAAAAGGTATTCACAATCAATCCCAGCCACAGTAACGGGTAGGTAATCTGATCTGGAAGTAGTTTGGTGTCATAGTCAATGAACGTGAGGGCTATCAGCATCCAGGTGAACAGGCAGGTAAACAGACCCAGCCAGGTGAAGCCAAATGTTGTAATGACGGCAACCGAAGCTATCGCTGTGAACAACTCGATACCCGGGTAGCGCCATGGGATCGGGTTTTTACAGCTGGAACATCGCCGGCCTAAGAACAGCCAGCTGAATACGGGGATGTTTTCCATTGCCGTGATCTGATGCTGGCAATTGGGGCATCGTGATCGCGGCACCATCAAATTGAAGGGTTCTGTTGGGGTCTCTTCCGGCGGCTCAATGTCCAGAATTTCTCTGGCCTGGGCTTCCCATTCGCGGTTCAGCATGACGGGCAGGCGGTAAATAACCACATTAAGGAAACTGCCGATACTCAGCGCTACCCAGATGAATAGCGCAGCACCGGTCCAGCCATAGGTGGTCAGAAGCTCAAGAGACACGCCTAAAGGCTTTCTGGGTTAGGCACCTACAACCGCACCCAACTGGAAGATTGGCAGATACATTGCGATGATCAAACCACCGACGAGAACGCCAAGCACCGACATGATCATCGGCTCCATCAGGCTGGTGAGGTTGTCGACTGCATTGTCGACCTGCTCTTCGTAATAGGTAGCCGATTTGTCCAGCATGTCGTCCAGAGCGCCAGCTTCTTCACCAATGGCGACCATCTGGATAACCATGTTGGGAAAAACGCCGGTGTTACGCATGGAGAAATTGAGTTGCTGTCCTGTGGAGACATCGTCGCGAACCTTGTAAACCGCTTCTACGTAAACGTTGTTACCCGTAGAGCCGGCCACAGAATTGAGCGCTTCAACCAGCGGCACACCTGCTGCGAAGGTTGTCGACAGTGTTCTTGCATAACGTGCAATAGATGACTTTTCGATGATATCGCCTGCAATGGGCAACTTCAGACTCAAGCGGTCTAATGCGTTGCTGAAGCTTTTTGAGCGTTTGCGTGCTTCACTGAACAGTAAACCTGCCGCGATAATGCCAAACAGAATCATGTACCAATAGCTTTGTGCAAATTCAGAAAAGCCAATCACCATTTGTGTAAAGGCGGGAAGTTCTGCACCGAAGCCATCAAATACCTGCTCGAATTGAGGCACCACTTTAATGAGCAGAATGCCGGATACGATTAACGCAACAACTAATACCGCAATGGGGTAGGTCATTGCTTTGCGAACTTTAGCTTTCAGGGATTCTGTTTTTTCTTTGTAGGTAGCAATACGGTCAAGCATGGTTTCAAGTGCACCTGACTGCTCACCTGCATCTACAAGGTTGCAGAAAAGGTCGTCAAACTGGTCGGGGTGGCGTCTGATAGATGCAGCAAAAGAGTTACCGCCAGCTACGTCATTGCGGACTTCGCGAATGAGTGCGGCTAATTTGGGTTTATCCACACCATCTGCAACAATATCGAAAGCCTGCACGAGGGGTACCCCAGCGCGCATCATAGTCGCCATCTGGCGGGTAAAAAGAGCCACGTCAGCGGGTTTAACGCCGGGGCCGCCACCAAAACTGATACCGGCGCTTTTCTTTTTAACTTTTTGCGCAACAATACCCTGCCGTCGCAGTTCTGCCTTAGCGATAGCCGGTGTAGACGATTTTATTTCGCCTTTGGTCTTGCGACCCTGTTTGTCTTTGCCTTCCCAGAGGAATGTTGCGCTTTCGGCCATGTTCTACTACTACCCGTGGTTGTCGTCACACTCAAATTGAGCGTTAGTGACCGGTCGTGACCCGGTTTGCCTCTGCCAAGCTCGTGACGCCTTGCATCACCTTCTCCAGACCCGATCGTCGCAGGTCGTTAAACCCATGCCGGTTGGCTTGTTCGGCAAGATCGATGCTGTTTCCGTCTTCCATGATAATACGAGACAGCTCCGGAGTTATTTTAACTACTTCATATATTCCGACACGGCCCTTGAAACCATGGTTACATTTGTCACAGCCTGTACCACTGGCTTCATACACCTGAAATCCGCTGGCAATGTCTTCT
>CBDUMB010000598.1:0-2126 GCA_965368205.1 uncultured Pseudomonadaceae bacterium
CAGGTAGTTGGCAAAACCGCTGGCAGATGCTTCGCTGTGGAACAGTGTCCATACGAGTTCACTACCTTGCTCTGAGTGTTCTATGGGCGCCTTGAGCTCAGCCGCTTCGTTCTCTGCTGGAAAGTCGGTTGTGGCTAAAGGCGTCTCCGGCACGACTTCTTCAGGTGCTGTAGGTTTGTCATCGCTGTGAGACGAAAGTGTTTCGGTAGCGTGGTGCTGGACAAGCTCTGGTATTTCCAGCGGAACGGGATGTTCGGCAGGTTCAGCACCCTGCGCCTGTGTTAAAAACCAGGCGCCTGTAAAAGTGACCGCCATGCCAAAGATCAGTCCCAGAATGAATTTCATCGGGCCTCCCTGATTTCACGTGAGGTGCCGTGCACATTCTGTAGATGCAGGCTCTGCCAATCGAAGTCGTCCTGGCTGGCCAGAGACCGTTCTGCTGAGGTAAGCCAGTTGCTGGCCTGGTTGTGGCCGTCCTGACAGGCGCCTGGCGCGGCGTGTATGGTCTTGCGCAATCGGCGAAATGCATTTTTATCCCGGGTTGCTACAGCATAGATCCCTGTTGGTAGCGGGCTGCGTCTGGGCAGGCTGATCTGATAACGCAGTTCCCCGCTTTTTCTGATGCGGGTAACACCCTCACAGCTGGCTGGTTTGAGCCGTCGGTTGTGGGTGCGAAACAGCATCACATATGCGTCTGCCTGCAGATCAAATGTCACTTCCACGCAGTCACGTTGTTTGTTGGTGCAGCTTCTGCTGGGCTTCCAGGATAATTTTCCTAACAGCGGCTGGATGCCATAGGTGGCGGGTTCTTCAGCATTACCCGAATATTCGGCAAGCGTTTCCTCTGCTGGTTTGAGGTCTGTTTGTTCTGGTGTGGCAGTTTCAGCTCTGCTGCCCTGAATGTAGCTGCTGGCAACGATTCGAGCCGTTGTCGGGTTGTCTGCAGGTGTGATCAGCATGACCCATTGGGGAGGCAACTGCTCGGATGCCTGTTCCTGGCGGAGTTCCATTATCCAGGTGGCTTCACTCTGCCGGGTGGTGAAAATCCACTGCGGACGGGTACTTAATTTCTGTTGTACTGATCGCCTGATGTTTGCAGCTGCCGCTTCCATTCCGGTGGAAGGGCTGTTGCTCAGATGGATGAGTCCATCCACACCTGCCGGCAGTGCACATTGGATCTGTTGCAACAGATGGCTGACGGTCTGCTGCTGTTGATGTGAAGTGAACGGAGCGGCTACAGAGCCGTTGGCAATATTCTCAGCCGGTCGTTTAAAAAGGGCTGTTTGTGAGCGAGACAGCTGACCTTGCCAGCGGTAACTTATGCCACTCACCCACACACCCAGAGCGTGGTCCAGGACTTTGATCTGGACGGTGTATGCATTTTTGTTCGCTGCGCTGATCGCGATACCAACGATATACGCAGCGCTGTGGTCGGGACGCATGCAGTTATTGCTGCTGGCAGCAGAGACAATATTGTTGCCACCCGCAGACAGAATATTGTGTGACAGTACCTGTTCAATGTTCTGATAGAGCTGGTTTTTTACTGCGGTCAGCTGGTTGTGTTGCGCCGGCGCAAAGGCGACGTTTGAACCTTTGAATTTCGGGTGCCGGGCAAGTTTTTCTGCCAGCTGTGGCGCAGCCTCACTGTTCAGCCAGCGGTTGAGATCAGTTGTTTGTGTGCTGCGCGCAGACCAGGCATGGCTGCAGGTCAGCAGCAGCAGAAGAATGCTAACCCGCTTCAACATGCAACACCTGTTCATATCGATCTATGTGAAGTTGCCCGCTGACGTTGGCTTCAACGTAGCGGGAGATCTGTTTTTCTATTCTCGGGCTAAGCCCTACACCCCACTGCAGGCCCTCTATCTCCTGACGTTCTGCAGCGTCGATGACATGTGCCGGAATGGTGTGTCTGTCGATTTCATAAAGCTGCGCTGGCGCATCGGTTATATGGAAAGAATAGGTATCCGATGTGGTCAGAAAAGACTGCGCGGTGTAGGCATACAAAGTAATACGACCTTTGCTGATCAGCCGCATGAAGTCTGCTTCGCTGGCAAAAGCCAGGGTTAAACCCTCAGACGTATCAGCTGGCGAAGATGACTGCTCGGGCTCGGGCTCGGGCCCGGGTT
>CBDUMB010000599.1:0-2120 GCA_965368205.1 uncultured Pseudomonadaceae bacterium
GGACGCTGATATAGCCGCTGATACCAAGGCGTTCAGCCACACGTAAAGCGTCTGCAAGGCGCCAGGCAGGATAGTTGGAACAGCCGACGTAGCGCACCTTGCCTGACTGCACCAGATCTTCAAATGCGCGCAGCGTTTCTTCAATCGGCGTATGTACATCAAAGCCATGACTCTGGTAGAGATCGATGTGGTCTGTGTGCAGGCGCCGCAGGCTGTTCTCAACCGATTCCATGATGTGTTGCCGCGACAAACCCATGTTGTTGGGTCCACGTCGTGTCGGTGCAAAACATTTTGTTGCCAGCTGAATCTGATCCCGGTTGCCTTTGTCTTTCATCCATCGACCAATGATGGCTTCAGTTTCACCGATGGTGTCCAGCGACCCTCCCAACGGATAGGCGTCTGCGGTGTCCAGAAATGTCAGGCGATGATCAAAGGCTTTGTCCAGGATTTTGCGGGAACCGGGTTCGTCAACCTGCAGCCCGAAGGTCATGGTACCCAGACAGAGGGCGGGCACTTCCAGCCCGTGGCGTCCCATGCGGCGTTTTTCCATTTGAAAACCTCTTGTACTGTTGGCGTGCTCTATCGTTTCACGCGTTGGCTTTGGCAACGCGATTTAATCGTATCAGGAACTGGTCAACCGCTTTGCCGTCATTCGGCTCCATTGCAAAACGATTGTGAAAGAATATACGCAAGGTGATGGTGCCATCGCTGAGCGTGACGGTGTAGCCATCAAAGTCTGTACTTGCTCGGAGGCCTTTATAGACAAAGCTGTCTTCATCACGCTGGCCGTGATCCAGAATGTTCTGGTAAGCCCGAAGGGCCAGCGCTACGTCTACTTTCCGATCTTTAGGTTCCAAGGTACAGCCATGTTGAATGGGTTGGGATATTGATAACGCGGCAGCTTAACACTTCACCCTGATCAGCTCGAGGTAGCCTCTAACCACCACTCGAGCACTCACACACACAGAATAAATGATGGTTATACTGCGAGCTTACGAAACTTACACCGACTCGGGGATGGGAGAAGACAGTGATTCGTAAGACAATAAAGTGGCCGCTGACCGTGATTTTAGGCCTGTTTTTACTGCTCCAGCTCCAGCAGGCAGCTGGCATACTTTCTCGCGGTGAAGATTGGTCGGGTGCGTATCTCAGTGTCGAAGCAACAATTGTGGATTCGGTAGAAGTCGAATGGCCTGGCTCGACAACGGATGCGCGCAATATCGATAGGGTGACTTGTGAACCCGTATTGGAAATTGAAGTGGACGGGGTCAAATACCGACCAGAAGCCCCGTGGTTGATCCAGCGCTACAACAGGACACGCGGCCCTGACTGTATGGACTATGCCTACGGCGATAAGCTAATGGTGCTCTGGACGCCGGATGAGCCGGCATACATTTATGATCCTGATAATCCGCCCACAGCCGAGGAAACGGCATACGCCAATGTTGGCATCGCGGCGATTCTACTCCTCCTGCTCTGGTTCCTTTGGCGTCCCGGCAGACCAGAGACACCTTCGCCGTCTTGATCGATTGGTGCACGTGTAAATCAGCGAGAGTTAAAGAGGGGAACAAAATTGAAAAAGTTACATGTCGTTGCAGCCATTCTTACCGTGCAATTCTTCCCAGTGCAAAACGGATTATCGGGAAATTAAAGATGAAACTATGGCAACTCAGCGCTATCGAACTGGCCAGCGGTATTTCCAAAGGAGAGTTCACCGCAACACAGGTGATGACAGAGCATCTGGACCGAATTGGAGAAGTTAACGGGGCGCTGAATGCCATTGTGGTCATGATGGCGGAGACCGCGATGGAATCGGCAGCGGAAGTTGATCGGGCCCGCGCAGAAGGAGAACGGTTGGGCCCTCTCGCCGGCGTGCCGATGACCATCAAAGAAAACATCGATTGTGTCGGTACCGCCACAACTCAGGGAGTACCCGCACTCGCAGAAGCTTTTCCAACAATGAACTCACCCATTGTTGACCGCATGCTGGCGGCTGGCGCCATTCCCATCGGGCGCACCAACTTACCGGAGATGGGCTTGCGGCTGCATACCGACAACGCGCTCCGAGGCCCGACCATCAATCCCTGGAATGCTGATCGAACTACGGGGGGGTCTTCCGG
>CBDUMB010000600.1:0-2120 GCA_965368205.1 uncultured Pseudomonadaceae bacterium
AATGATATTCATGCGTTTCTGAGCAGGGCCTTGTGGCACGTAGGGCACGAACAGTCGGTCCAACCTGGCATTTCTTAACCAGTGGATCATGGCTTCGTGGGAGCGCAGCAATGGAGCAGGTGTTTGCAGTGACAGCTGTTGATCTGCCTGCGCGAGCGTACTGATTCCGGCCTCTAACCCGAACCTTGCAACATGTCGCGCTGCGCGTCGTCGTCCCAAACGCTGCGGTGCGAGCATTGCAACCGCGTTTGGTTTCATAGGCGCCTCTAGAGACATATCTTCATCGTGCAGGAGCAATCCAATGCGGCCGCCAGGTGCGGGTATCGAATGATCGGGCCACATAGGTATTTGAAGTCTGGTGATCTCCGGATCTTCCGTCAACGCTGGTGCAGAAGATGCGAGTCGTTCCAGGCCTTCGAGCGAACCAGAGCCGCCGTCCTGGTTCAAACGCTGTCCTGCATAGCGCTGAATATTGTCCGCTCGAGCCAGGTAGGTTTTGCCTTTTGTGTGCAGGCCTGCAACCCATCGCCAGCTGAGTGTATTAGAAGCGGCGTCTCCGTCCAGAAGGTGATAGTGAAACCACTGTGCACCCAGTTGCCAGGGCAGGCCCAAGGTGAAGATCCAGATGCTCGCAAACCACATACGCGCATGATTGTGCAGATAGCCGGTCGACCGCAATTCTGCAGCCCAGGCATCAAACGGTGCAATCCCGGTTCGTGCGAAAATAGCATCACTGTACGCTGCGCGTAGCGCTGGGTCGTGTTTCATCGTTTTGCGCAGTTGTTCACAGTCGTTCAGGTAACTTGTCCAGACGCCGGGGTGATGTTCGAGCCAGCCTTTGAAGTAGCTGCGCCAGAAGACTTCCTCGATGAACTTCGCTGCCTGATCGGGAGTGTGGTGTGCAATCACAGCCTCCAGTACTTCTTGATCTAACAGCAGGCGATGACGCAAGTATGGGGACAGCCCCGATACCTGTTGATGTTGGCCTGGGCCTCGATCCTCGTTTCGATTGGCCCGATACTGCTGACCAGCCAGGGGTGCAAAAGCGCTCAGGCGGGCCAGTCCAGCGTCGCGTGTTGGTGACCAGTCCATCTCAAACCTCTGCAGATTGCCGACGCTGTCTACGACAACGCTCAGAGCAGTATCGAACGTCCTCCCAGACGAGCTGCCATTTCCGACGCCAGGTGAATGGCCGATCGCATACAGGACAAACTTTGCTTGGCAGATCGCGCTTGAGCGTGTGTTTACCGCCGGTGGATGGGCTTGATGAGGGTTTGTTTTTCATAACCTCAGCTGAACACGCTGATCGTGAAAAACGCGTCAAAAGATGCGCGATGCTTGGTGCTTTAACAAATCAACCAACAGCTTTAGTGGCGTCTCGTGCATCCAGCTGGGCGCGAATGTCCGCATGGGCAGCCTCGTCCAGATCGAATTGTCTAAACAATGCCGCGCCAATCAGATAACAGACCAGCGGAAACAGGCCCAGGAGCGCGCACATTGCCAGCTCCACAACGCGGCTCTGCTCTTCGTTGGGTACAAACCCTGCCGCGCTGAGGACAAAGCCGGTAAACATGAGGGTCACGCCGCTAGCGCTTTTTAAAGCGAAATTCCACGCCGCAAAATAGACGCCTTCCTTGCGCTCGCCGGTCATGAGTTCGTCATAGTCGATAACGTCGCTGGCAACAGAGGGGCCGATGGTATTGCCGCAGCCAGCAAATATGCCGCACATGATGGATAGGAACATCAGCCAGATGACCTGTGCAGTTGTAGACTCGATAAATGCCAGCGCGAACATGCCGCTGAAAGAGAAGGCCGTGCCGATCATGGCCCAGAACCACAGCTTGACCTTGCCAAAGCGTTTCGCCAGACGTACCCACACGGGGATGACGAGGGTCGAAGTGATCATATAAGTGATGATGGAATAAGGCGCAATCTCTACCATACCCATGACATATTGCGCCACGTACAGAGCTGCTGCACCAATGGCAGCGCCGCCGATGTTTTCGATGAAAGTGACGATGAGCAGAATGCGCGCGTAGCGGTTTTTGCCAACGTCGGCGCCTGCGCCAAATATACCGCGAGAGGGCGGCTGAATGTCAGCGGTGCTCTCCTTCAGCGTC
>CBDUMB010000601.1:0-2111 GCA_965368205.1 uncultured Pseudomonadaceae bacterium
TAGCCGGGGTCGACAGGCCAGGTCCCAGATATGGTGGCAGACCGATACTACCTATGAGTGGCCGCGACCTGTTACCGGTACTCAGCGGCGAAGCCGATCGCGTATACGGTGAAGACGATTCGGTAGGATATGAACTGACCGGCCACGCCGCATTTTTTCAAGGCGACTATAAACTTGTGCGTAACGGTCCGCCGCTGGGGAACGGAGAATGGCTCCTGTACAACATCATGGTTGATCCTGGAGAAGTAAACGACCTCAAGTCGGCAGAGCCCGATCGGTTTCAGCGTATGTTGTCGGGCTACGAGCAATTCACCATAGACAACAGCGTGCGACCACTGCCTGCAGGGTATTCGCAGGCAGGCCAGGCGCTGTCTAACTATCTGGCGGAACCCGTTGGTGTTGGCTTTGTCGTATTCCTGCTGACGCTGCTTGTTCTGCTGCCTTTCCTGGTAGCGTACCGATTAAGGAAATGAGCAGCAGACAATTCTCGGTGGTTAACGCTCTGTGCTGTTTGAGTGCTGGCGCCTTGCCGCAAACCACCAACTGAGGGTGCTGGCAATCAATGCCAGAATCAAGCCGAGTATCAGACGCGGATCACCCAGTTGCCACCAGGGGTCGATGGGAAAGGCGATGGTTTTGGCCATGGCGGCAATCTTGAACTCATGGGCGCCGGAAAATTCAGGATTAGTCGATATTTCCAACATGTCTCTTCTGCTGCGATAGCGCATACCTGCGCCACGGGTCCATTTGTGCATGCCGGGTGCATTCATTAAATCCAATGCAATACTGGCAGCCTCGCCGAACAGCACCGGATGTGATGCACGGGTAAACAGTGCGGGGTACATGTACTGCATGTATTTGTTCAGCACATCATCACTGGTGTCGGTGGCATCAACACCGGGAACGGGTAGCGGCTGATCGTACATTTCAATCACGTTGACCATGACAAAATCATCACCGGTATCTTCCTGCATAAATCGGCGCAGGCTAGCCAGGCGTTCCGGTGTTGCATCCGCGCCTTCGCGCTCGAAATAGCTCATGTAGTGCTCGATCTCGGTGTCAGTCAGTGGACCGCCAAAAGACGTGTACCAACCGAAGAAACCCAGATAAATCGCACCACAGACAATCCAGATCCACAAAACTTTACTCATCCCAGATCCCCTTGAACTGATGACATAACAAATCGCTAAGACGTGGACCGAATAAGGTCGACGATCACCTGCGCAACCTGATCCGGCGCGCCCTCCTGGACGAAGTGACCGCCGCCTTTGATGGTTGTATGCGGCAAACCTTTGGTTCCTGGCACTTTTTCTTTGAACTGCGCTTCTCCGCCGCGAGTGACCGGGTCGTTGTCGGCAAATGCGCAGAGGAAGGGTTTATCGAACGTTTCGAAAAATGCCCATGCTTTGCGCTGCTCTTCCAGCGAAGGTGAGGTGGGTAACGTGGGCACCTGGCTCGGCATGGCCCTCGGGCCCATCTTATAACTGGGGTCAGGAAAAGGGGCTTCGTATGCCTTGGCGAGGGGCGTAGGCAGCGGCGATGTAACACCCATTTTATTAAGGAGAAATTTGATCGCCTGCAGTGGTTTTGCCGGCGGTTGCAGCATCATGGACATCAGGAAACCCACAGGCAGATCTTCGGTTTCCCAACACCACTTCTGCCAGTAGGCAAACTTGCGCGCCGGGTGTCCGCCTGTGTCCATTTTGCTCAATGCGGCTTGCATTTCGATCAGGCTAGGCGTGGGTTGATTGGCACGGAAATCCTCTATTTCTTTGACCACCTCAGCAGGCACGTCAGGGTTGTACGGCAGGCCGGTATTGGAAATCACCACACGGTCGAAGCGCTCAGGGTGATTGACCACCAGACGCAAGCCGATAAGGCCACCCCAGTCCTGGCCAAAAAAGGTGATGCCGGAAAAGTTGTTGGCCTCCAGCCACTTGCCCATCCACTCAACCTGGCGCTCGTAGCTGTAATCTTCACGTGCGGCGGGTTTGTCAGATTTGCCGTAGCCCACAAGATCGGGGGCAATGACGCGCATACCGGCTGCGGTGAGATGGGGGATCACGTGCCGGTAAAGATAGCTCCAGACCGGCTGGCCGTGCATACACAGG
>CBDUMB010000602.1:0-2110 GCA_965368205.1 uncultured Pseudomonadaceae bacterium
AGATCCACCTGAGAACCCCGCACAGTTCGTGCAACGTATACAGGTTTCGCTGGAGGAGCTTGCACAGCGTGTAGATCGCAGTGATGCGGATGTTGCCGATGGCGTTCTGCAAACCCTGCAAAAAGCTGGTTTCAGCCAGCCCAGTCAGCCACAACAGAAGATCACGGAGCACCACAGCCATCTTGGGTGGGTGTTGAAGAATCGGCAGGGCATCCCTATTTCTCTGGCGGTTGTGCTCATTGCCGTGGCCCGCACTTGTGGTTTGTCAGCGTGGGGTGTGAATTACCCAGGTCATTTTCTGGTTAACCTTGAAGATCGACTGGTTGATCCGTTGAGCCTGCAGATAGTGGATGAAGCGCATTTATTAAAGCGCGGAGAGACACCCGCCGATCTTGCCCGACACCTGCAGCCTGCCAGCCCGCAGAGCTTTGTGCTGCGCATGTTAAATAATTTGAAGGCGTTGCAGATGGCCCAACAGGGATGGTCGGGCGCTCTGGATATCATCGACTATCAGGTTGCCGTTTGTGCAGCGGATGATGCGTTGGTGGCCACTTTGGAATATGAGCGCGGCCAATGCTGGGTTCAGTTGGGTGCCTACGCTGTTGCCGCTCAGGCTTTTGCGCAGTGCGCCGAAAAAACCATCGAGCCCGAACTGGCGCGGCAGGCGCTGGAAAGAGTTGAGCAGCTGCGTCGCCGGACCGAAATTTTACACTAGCATAGAGTGCCGCTGACAACGCTTGCTGAGGGTGCTTGCGGTTACTCCTCAGGTGATCCTTCGCTCATGTCCTGATACGGGTTAACGGCTGGCAGGGTAATGGGTTCAGCAAACCCAGGTATGCGCAGTGCCGTGTCAGAGAGACCCAGATCTGAACCTTCCAGAACGCCTTCTCCAAACTGATAAATGGGCAGAATTGAGCCATTGTCAGCATTGTCATCGTAGGCTGTTGCGCGCTGCTTTACGGCTTCGTTAAGTGCTGCGTATTGAGCCATTTCTTTGCGTCCCCAGCGGCGTTCAAGCATCTGTTGGGTGTGTGCGGGTGATAAAAATAAACCAGTCGCATTGTTGCCGCCAAAGCCTTTGGAATTCACAAACGCGCCGGGAAAGGCCAGCGGGTCAATGTGTGTGTGCTGCATGGCGAGGTTCAGTCTGGTGTGGTGGACGTCTTCAGCGATATGATCAATGCTGGTGATGCCGGGCACAATGGCATCTTGCCAGGCGCCCAGGATGGCGCTCAATTGGTCGCCGCCGGCGGGGGCCATGGAATGACCAAGATAACTTTTTACAGCGCCAACTAACCAGTTGTCGATGCCAAAAGTAGCCGCTAAAGAATCGAAAATATGAGATTCCGTGACGCGATTCTGTGGGGTGCCGGTGCCGTGTGCCTGCATGTAAGTGCCGTGCCGCAGCGTCTTTTCTCCCAGCATGGCGCGCGCAGCTGCCATGGCTTTGGCCACCGTTACATAGTTTCCGATACCGGGTCCGGAGACTGATTTCTTGTAGCCATCGGCGTTAACAAAAACATCACCGACTGAAGCGAGAATCTGAGCACCTTGTTCAATCGCCAGCCTGTCGTCCATCAGCACAACCCAGGTGGACGATTCCGCCACGGTAAATCCCGCGTTGTCTGAAAACGGCCTGCAAGCGCGACGGTTGTTCACCGTGTCTGTGCCATCCAGGGACATCAGCGCTTCATCTTCCGCCAGTGCACCCATCGTGCGATAACCTTCGATGACATAGGGTGTGATCGGCGCTTCGGCGTTGCCAACAATCACGATACGCTTCTGGCCGCTGCGAATATCATCCATTGCACGTTTGACGTTGTACAGGAAGGTTGCGCAGGCGCCGATGATGCCTGCAGTTTCTCCCACGGAGCCCAGTACATATGCGTTGACAAAATCACCAGCCATTTCGGGCAAGCCCAGTGCGATCTGTTTGGAAGTGGGCCGTCTGCCGGTGAGGGGGTTCTGT
The DNA here is from genome assembly GCA_965368205.1 of uncultured Pseudomonadaceae bacterium. GTDB lineage: Bacteria > Pseudomonadota > Gammaproteobacteria > Pseudomonadales > Azotimanducaceae > UBA4421. The sequence goes on from CBDUMB010000602.1 coordinate 1,970, forward strand.
AACAAACCACCATAAGATTCCTGGTCCAACTGGCCCATTGCAGAACCGGAATACACTGCAATCTGATCCGGTTGCACCATGTCCTTGAGCTGTGCAGGCGAAAACCCGGAAGAGCGGATGGCATCTGACGCGCCATACACG
>CBDUMB010000603.1:0-2109 GCA_965368205.1 uncultured Pseudomonadaceae bacterium
AACAGAATTCATCGGGTGTTGCTTTGCACGCGTTGAAGTTATTCGCATCGCAAGCGCAGTCTACGTCAGCGCACGCTGAATTCGGCGCAACAGGGGGATCACTCTACTACCTGAGACACACTGATATTGTCATGGGTTCAGAGAAGGTGTGGGTTGAAGTGCGCCGTCAGAATTCTCAGCAGGTTGAAGAGCGAGAAATACTGGTGCCGGGCCGGGATTATGAAATAGATCCGTTGCAGGGCCGTATCCTGCTTCGACGTCCTCTGTCACAGATTATGCAGAATCGGTGGCAGAGTGTTGTGCAGTCCCTGCCTGTTGACGGTGATCGCGTTTTCCTTCTGGTCGACTATGAATATGTGCCCACAGATTTTGCAGGTGATGATCTGCTCTACGGTGGCAGATTGGAAACCACGCCGGTGGATAAGCTTCGGCTTGGACTCACTCACGTGACGGAACAACACGATCGCGGCGATCATCAGCTCAATGGTCTTGATGTGCAGCTCAACTGGGCTGAGAACAGCTATGTATCCCTGGAATATGCTCGAACGGAAAACGTCAGTCAGGCGTCAGGCCTGCGTTCATTTAATGGTGGTCTGACTTTTGATAACACTTCGCTAACAGCTCTGCCAACTGATGTTAATGGAGAAGCCCTGGGGTTCGAGTCGTACATCGATCTGGCGGACGTGAATATGAGTGATGGTCTGGTCAGGTTATGGTGGAAGCAGCGAGGTGCAGGGTTTAACAGTGGTCGCTATTCGCCAGGACCAGAAATTACGGATTCAGGATTCGACTTTGAAACCAGACTGAATGCTTATTGGAGGATCAGTGGCGGGTTTGGTGAGCTTGAGCAGCAGGGTGTCTCACGCAGCCAGAGAGTGCGCACGCAGATGTCTTACAAAAAGCCGTTGCGCTCTGACAGTGATCTGTTTCGATACTTCGATATTGAAAGCGTGTATGAAGACTCCGACTTTGCCGCTCAGCAGGACTTCCTGTTCGAGCCGGTCATAGGTCAGGCGAATCTCTTAGGCCTGCGTTTTGGTCAGGACCTCAATGCGCGAAATACCGTGTACGGCAGCCTGCAAAAAGTGCTTTCGGCCAGTGATGACTATTACGACAATGATCGTGTTGCCATCGGACTGAATAACAAAGCATCGGACCGTCTGTCGTTAGCCTTGGAAGGCTCAACAGGTGATCGAGGTCACGCGTTGACTGGGGGGTTGAACTTCTCTTTAGATGAGCGAGCCAGCGTGAATCTTTCATCCGGGGTGGGCAGTGGCGCGCTCACGCAATTTTCTTCCAGTTATCAACTGACTGAAGGCAGTGAGGTTTACGGGAGTTATCGTGTTAATCCTGATCGCAATGATGCACAACGTAACATGATGACGTTTGGCCAGCGGCGGGATCTGGGCAGCAGGACAAGAATATTCACCGAGAGCCAGTTTGGCAAAGACACCCGCCAGGCCAGTACCGGTCATGTCCTTGGGCTCGAATATGATGCAGCCCAGGATTGGACCATTTCTTCCACTCTGCAGAAGTCGCTTGTAGAGCGCAATCAGGGAGACTATCGGCGCACTGCGGTTAGCCTCGGCACAACGTTTCAGAGTGAAGTAACACGCTTCTCTGCACGATCTGAGCTGCGAAATGATGAAGGTAGTCATACCGACTTGAGTCAATATCTTGTGTCCGCTGCGTTAACTCGCGTCATTGATGAGAATCGTCGGGTCATGACAAAGCTCAATGTCTCCTGGCTTGAAGATCGAGAAAGCAGTCAGGAACTCGGTCGGTTTGTAGAATTTGACCTTGGGTATGCCTTTCGGCCCGCGTTGAGCGACCGACTGAATATGCTGGCACGCTACGCTTATCTGTTCGATGTAGGGACGCAAGGCCAGTCTGACGCGCCGGGTGATGAACGTTCACATATTCTGGCAACGGAAGGGCTGTTTGAGATGTCTCAGCGCATCCGCCTCGGTGGCAAGCTGGCGTATCGTTCAGGTGAAACGCGACTGAATAAAGGTGAAGGTGCCTGGTTTGATGTGGAAGCGGCCCTCGCCGTGATGCGGTTTGAATATCAGATTGTGATCCCCGAGGACAAAGCGTGGCAGTTCTACT
>CBDUMB010000604.1:0-2107 GCA_965368205.1 uncultured Pseudomonadaceae bacterium
CAGAGGCGCCCAATACATCGCTGCAGGATCAGTTGCGGGACTCTCAAACCCAGCTCCTGCTGGAAACGATGAAGGCTTGTGGAGGTGTTCGCAAAGACATGGCGGCACAACTTGGTATTTCTGAACGCACGCTGCGTTACAAGCTCAAAGCGCTGCGTGATCGTGGTCTACTGAATTAGGAGGTGATTATGGATATTCGTGCAACATCGTCGAACGCTGATATAAACGCCGTTCTGCAACAGATGCGGCAGATAAGGGATCAATCGAAGCAGATTGATCATCTAGCGCCAGCGGCGCTTGATCGTGCAAACCCGACAAAAGACACCAGTCGTGCAGATTTTGGCGGCGCGCTGAAGGGCGCAATAGATACTGTTAATCAACTTCAACAAACCTCCAGCGCATCGCAGACAGCGTTTGCCACCGGTGCTGAGAATAATCTTGTGAAGGTGATGATCGATTCGCAGAAGTCCAGTGTGGGTTTTCAGGCGATGGTGCAAGTGCGCAATCGCATGGTTACCGCTTATCAAGACATCATGAAGATGCCTATTTAGTTTTGGCTGTGGAGTAAACAATGGCCGAGTTACCCGTTCAATCACCTGTAACCGCTCTGGATTCACCAGGGCTGCCGGGTGGCAATTTCATTCGTGGCGCGGTGGGTATGCCGGTGGTACGCCAGGTCACCTTGCTGATTGCTCTGGCTGCAAGTGTGTCTCTGGGTGTATTTGCCACCCAGTGGATGCAGGATGATACCTACAAACCCCTGGGTACACCTGTTTCGGCAGCGCAGACCGGCGAGATAGCACAAACGTTAGAAGACAATCTGATCGACTATCGTCTTGATCCAAACAATGGGATGGTGCTTATAGCAGCCGACGACCTGCATCGTGCTCGTATGCTGCTGGCTGGTGCCGAATTGCTGGGTAACGGCAAGATTGGTTACGCCCTGCTGGATGAAGAGCAGGGGTTTGGTGTCAGCCAGTTTATGGAGAATGCCCGTCACCGACGTTCTGTTGAAGGTGAGTTAGCAAAAAATATTGAAGTGATTACCTCGGTCCAGAGTGCTGCGGTATTACTCGCCACGCCTAAAACCAGCTCCTTTATCCGTGATAGACGTAAACCCAGCGCCTCGGTAACGGTCACGCTGAAGCCTGGCCGTACGCTGGACAGTGCGCAGATTCGCGGTATCACCAATCTGGTTGCAGGTGCTGTGCCAGAACTGGCAGCGGCTGATGTGGTTGTGGTTGACCAGTCCGGGTTTTTATTGTCAGAAGGTTCTGAAGACCGTAGCTTGCGCCGGAGCCAGCAGGACATGGCACTGGTTCGTGCGCATGAACAGGCTTTGCAGTCGAAAATTTCGAATATCCTGACACCGTGGATCGGCGGCGATCGGTTCTCTGCGGAAGTCAACGCCACTATGGATTTCACCCGATCTCAGGAATCTGAAGAACTTTATAACCCTGATCTGGTTGCGCTGCGCGGCGAACAACGCAGCGAAGAGCAAAATGTGGGTGCCAACCAGGTTGCTGCTGGCGTGCCCGGTACGTTATCGAATCAGCCTCCGGAATTTGGCGCTGTTAATGAGGCTGCTGACACCCAGGAAAGTGTGCGTTCATCATCCGTACGTTCGACGCGAAACTATGAAGTCGACAGGACCCTGAGCTATACGGAGCATCAGGTAGGGCGAGTAACTCGTCTTTCCGTAACGGTAGTGGTTGATGACCAGGTGACTATCGACCCTGAGACAGGCGAGGCGACTTCTACACCATGGGCGCCAGAAGAAATTGATCATCTGACCCAGGCCGTACAGACGGCTGTAGGTTTTCGAGCAGATCGGGGCGATAGCGTTAGCGTAGTAAACCGCGCTTTTTACCGTCCGCCTGTAATTGCAGCTTTGGATACACCTATCTGGGCAGAGAGCTGGTTTGTCGAGTTGATCAAACAGGTTCTGGGCGGTATCGCGATCATTATCGTGATATTTGGTCTGCTGCGTCCTTTATTCAAAAATCTCAGCCAGGCAGGTGAGATGGTACGGGAGCAACAGAGTCTGGCAATTGCTGATATGACGCAGATCCGGGAAGCCGCTTTGTCCGAAGCAGTGCCGGGCCTG
>CBDUMB010000605.1:0-2104 GCA_965368205.1 uncultured Pseudomonadaceae bacterium
CCCCACTTCAAACATGATTCTGGCCTCGGGAATATGCCCAGCGGCCGAGCTGGAAGCTGCGGGTGTGAAACTTGCGCTGGGCGTTGACGGTTCAGCGTCGAACGATTGTTCCAACCTGATACAGGAAGTGCGTCAGGCATTGTTGATACAACGCCTCGGAGAATCATCACGAACGCCAACCGACCAGTTAACCTCACACCTTGATGCTTTGCGCTGGGCGACCCAGGGAGGTGCCAACCTCCTGCACCGCCCGGAGCTGGGTCGGTTGTCGCCAGGCGCTGCCGCCGACATTGCTCTATTCAAGCTCGACGAGCCGCGCTTCAGTGGCAGCGAGGACGGGCTCGCCGCTCTCGTCTTATGTGGTGCGGACCATGCTGAAGCGGTCATGATTAACGGGCAATGGCGCGTACAGGGCGGCGTGCTGGTGAATATAGATCTGCCGGAATTGATGGCACAACATCATCAACAGGCTCAGCAGCTGTGGGCGCTGCTGTGAACTTTGTATACTGAGTCCTTTCGAACCTCAGGACTGTGTTATGAACGAAGTGCTAACTGAAGACAACGGCCATGTGCGCTGGATTACTTTAAACCGACCAGCAGCCATGAATGCCATCACGTCTACCATGCTTGCGGAACTCAACGATGCGTTTAAAGCAGCTGACGATGACGCCAATGTACGTGTTGTTGTATTGACCGGCGCCGGTCGTGGCTTCTGTTCCGGGCTGGACCTGAAACAAGCTGCATCAGGAGAAGGCATTGGCGGTGCCGATCTGGCATCCGCCGGCGCCAGACACTACTCAACCAGGGAAATCTGTACGGTCACCCTGCAACGTATGGATACGCCGGTCATCGGCGCCATTAATGGGGTTGCTGCCGGGTATGGTCTGGATCTGGCCCTGGGTTGCGATATGCGCATCATGAGCGAAAGCGCGGTATTAATGCCGGGGTTTGCCAAAATGGGTGTGGTGCCCGAAAGCGGCGGCACCTGGTATTTACCCAGGTTATTGGGTTGGGCTAAAGCCTGTGAGGTGGCCATGCTGGGTGACAATATGGATGCACAAACGGCCGTTGAGTATGGCCTGGCCAACACTGCCTGTGCGGACGTGGACTTTTCTGACACGGTGGATCAATGGGCGGGGAAAATTGCGGGCAATGCACCATTGGCCATCGCAGAGATTAAGCGCCTTTTCCGACACGGCTTAACACAAGACTTCGAAAGTCACTCCCATCACGTGCTGATGTCTGTACTCAACCTGTTTAAGTCACAGGACTTCAACGAAGGCGTGCAGTCATTTGTTGAGAGACGACCACCGGAATTTAAAGGCAGATAACGGGGTGCAATTGCACCCCGTTACATGGGACTTGCCGATCTACCTGGCGTTTAGAAGAAACGCCGGTAAGTTACACCCAGCGTACGCGGCATGTTGGTACGGAAACCCAAACGCGCACGTCCGCCACGCTCTCTGTCAAAAGACAGGTCTGCGTTTTCGTCCGTCGCATTATTGACATACAACACTGCTTCCCAATTCTGACTGATGAATCCCGCGTTGAGATTCACCAGGGTGTAGGGATCGAGCTCCAGGTCAATACTGGTGACTTCTGTACCCGTTGCGCCGGCATACGGCAGGCCACTGACAAATTCGCCGGCGCCAGCTACCTGGTCACTGGGTTGTGTGATGCGGTCGCCAATATGTTGCACAGTCGCCTGCACAAAGAAGCTTGCACCATCAAACCATTGCGTGGGCACGGTGTAGGTAGCGTTACCAGACATCTGAAATTCAGGCACTGATGCCAGACGATTACCATCTTCAACGCCGCCTAGAACATCACCCGTTTCTGAGCGTACGGTGCTGTCGAACTCGGACTCAACAATACTACCCGAAAGGCCAAGCTCCAGACCTTCTAACGGATTTGCTGTCACTTCGATTTCGAAACCTGTTGAGTGTGCATCTTCGACGTTAAACGAGATGCGCGAGGAACAGGACCCTGCATCCAGCGTCACCTGCAGATCTTCGATTTCAGCGTGGAAAGCAGCAGCCTGCACTGTAATACCATTGTCGAAAACTGCTTTCAGCCCCAGCTCGTAGTTCCACAGTGTTTCATC
>CBDUMB010000606.1:0-2103 GCA_965368205.1 uncultured Pseudomonadaceae bacterium
AAACAACTGTTACGTATGGGTCCTGATAACGTCCGAAGATTCAAGGCTTATGTTGCTGAATTTATGACGTTTTATTCTGCTCAGACAAATTGAGTTTGCGTAAAGCCTGCAGGTCCGTGCTGGACTTGAATGGTGTGCGTGTTTCGAGGTGGGCGATGTCTTCACTGACGTAACGTCGTTCATCGTTCACAAAGCGTTCAACCGCTTCGCGGAAGTTAGCGTCTGCAATCCAGTGTGCACTGTAGGTAGGCTCAGGTAGGTATCCCCGCGCCACTTTATGTGCGCCCTGTGCTCCCGCTTCCACCTTTTTCAGGCCGCGACTGATGGCAAAGTCTATGGCCTGGTAATAACACACCTCGAAATGCAGAAAGCGATGGTCTTCAATACAGCCCCAGTTGCGCCCGAAGAGGGTATCACCACCGATGAAATTGATGGCTCCGGCAATATAACGTCCATCGCGTTTAGCCATGATCAGCAGAATATCCTCGGCCATGACGTCATTGATCTGGCTGAAAAACTGGCGGTTGAGGTAGGCGCTACCCCATTTACGATTACTGGTATCCATATAAAAGTGATAAAACGCATCCCAGTGTGCCTCTGTGAGCTGCTCGCCGGTAACCCACTCGATTTCGATGCCGTCAGCCAGCGCATCTCGCCGTTCACGTTTGATGTTTTTGCGCTTCTTCGATGCCAGGTCCGCTAAGAAACCGTCAAAATTTTCATAGCCGCCGTTGTGCCAGTGGAACTGCTGGTCCATACGCTGCAGAAAGCCTGCGTCGGCAGCACTGCGCCACTGCTGCTCCTGCATAAATGTGATGTGGATAGAGGACACCTCAATCTGCCGGGCTATCTGCATACAAGCACCGAGTAACAGTTGTTCATGTTCCGGATTGTCTGTGCGAGTCAGCAGGCGGGGACCTGTGGCAGGTGTAAACGGAATACTGATCTGCATCTTCGGATAATAGTCGCCACCCGCACGATGCCAGGCATCTGCCCAGCCGTAATCAAAGACATATTCTCCCTGGGAATGATTTTTTAAATAGGCAGGTACCACCCCGACCAGCGCGTTGTTGTCTTCAACCGCTATATGAAAAGGTTGCCAGCCTGTTTCGGTGCTTACCGATCCGCTGCTCTCAAGCGCGTGAAGGAATTTGTGTGTGACAAAGGGGTTATAAATCTGGCGGGCGTGGCAGCTGTCCCATTGTTCTGCGGGCATTTCGTTGATGTTGTGGAGAATGCGGGCGGTTATGTCTGACAATGTATTTTACTGCTGTGAATGTCGTTGCTTGATTGCTGTGGCTGCTGCCACGTGTTGTGGTCGTTTCAGTACAAACCCAGTTCAAGGCCTGCTGCCAGAGTCAACCCCAACTCTCGACAGGCATTCAGATCTGCCTGGGTGACCTCACCACGACTGATTAATGGCTCCTGCACCTTAACAAAAGGATAGCCGTTTGCGATACGCTCCAATGCCCGGATAGCGCCGGTGCCGTCGTTGCCCGCGGAAATGAACGCTGCATAAGGCAATGGGGATAATTTACCCTCCACTTCGTAAAATGTCCGGTCCAGAAAGTCTTTGGTCATGCCGGACAGGTAACCAAAATTTTCCGGTGAGCCGATCAATAAGCCATCGGCCCACAACAGATCTTCTGGTCCTGCGTCATTTGCGCGTAAAAAACGCAGTTCAACACCTGCAACGTCCTGGTGGCGGGCACCTTCGGCAACCGCGTTAGCCATCATCTGTGTGTTTCCGGTTTTGCTGTGGTAGACGAGTAAAAGATGTTTCAAGTTCAAACGCTGTATAGATACCAAAGGCGCAGTATACTCGCGCGCCTGTTGAATGTATGAATCTGAGCCTATGGCCATTACCCTCACTGATGTTGAAGCCGCGGCGCAGCGTCTGGCTGGGCATCTGATTAAAACGCCGTTTACCCAATCACAGACGCTCTCTGCGCAGTTAGGCTGTGAGCTGTTTGTTAAGTTTGAAAACCAGCAATTCACCGCTTCATTTAAAGAGCGCGGAGCGCTGAACAGTCTGCTGAAAAATCCTGCTGCCGTCGCCGCAGGCGTGACCGCTATGTCGGCGGGAAACCATGCCCAGGCGCT
>CBDUMB010000607.1:0-2102 GCA_965368205.1 uncultured Pseudomonadaceae bacterium
TGCGCGACAGTACAAATCCAGGGTTGTGCCTCGCAGCCATTGCATCAGGTCTTCACCAACCTGCTCAACTCCCTGGGAGAAACTGATATTCTCATCGTGCCCACTCGCGGCTTTGGTAGAAGGCGTGAACAGCGGCTCAACCAGTTTGTCACTGTTTTGCAGCCCTTGTGGCAACGAGATGCCGCAGACACTCCCTGTTGCCTGATAATCTTTCCAACCGCTGCCGGTAATGTAGCCTCTGGCAATACATTCAATGGGTATCACCTGAGTTTGCCGGCAAAGCATAATGCGTCCACGCAGCAGATCCTGTTCCGCTGCTGAAAGACCCGGCACCTGAGCAACATCTGTACTGAGCAGATGATGCTTGACGTCAGCGGAAAAATAATCGAACCAGAATTTGGAAATCTGCGTGAGCACAATGCCTTTACCGGGCAGGCCATTATGCATCACAACATCAAACGCACTGATTCGATCCGTTGCGACGATCAACAGCGCCTGGCTACCATCGGGCAGCGGCACATCGTAAAGATCCCGAACTTTGCCCGAGCGTTTATTGGGTAACGACAGGTCTGTGTGGAGTAGCGCAGACGTCATAGCCTAACCTCCAAACAACAGCAGATCAGGCAACACTGCCGCCATCAGCCAGATACACAGACCCGGTCACAAACGCACCGTCATCACTGGCCAGAAACAACATGATGTTGGCAATATCCTCTGGCTGAGCATAGCGGCCTAAAGGAATGCTGGCCTCCATGGCCGCTTTTGCCTGTTCTGCCGCACCCGGCGCCATGCCCTCTTCAAGACTTCGCATCATCCGCGTATCCACTGGTGAAGGATTCACCGTGTTCACGCGTATATTGTCTGCAGCAACCTCTTTGGCGGCGGATTTCATCATGCCGATCACCGCATGTTTTGATGTCACGTAAGGGGCCACACCTGCCGCACCCTTCACGCCAGCCACGCTGGAGGTGATGATAACGCTGCCGCCACCTCGAGCCTGCAGCGCAGGAATTGCAGCTTTCAAGCCAAGAAAAGGGCCTTTCACGTTTACCGCCATCACCTGCTCAAAACGTGCTTCGTCATAATCAACAATGGGTGACACATCACCTTCGATACCGGCGTTGGCTAAAAACGTATCCACCCCACCGTAACGCTCGGTAGCCGTATCAACCATGGCCTGGTTATCTTCCATACGGGTCACATCGCCAACAAAATAGCTCACCTTGTTACTGCCAATTTCCGCACAAGCGGCAGCAAGCTGTGTCTCATCTAAATCAACCAGCAGCACATCCGCACCTTCGGCGACAAATCGTTTCCCTACAGCTTTACCAATGCCACCCGCACCGCCGGTGATGATCGCAACTTTGCCTTCTAATCTACCCATGATTTCCCCTGTCTCAATTTCGCTTTACTCAGCTTTCTTCAATGACTTTCAGTCGAAGGCGGCTGCAAGATCCTCTATCAGGTCTTCTACATCTTCGATGCCCACGGACAACCGTATCAGCGAATCCGCAATGCCCATAGTTTTGCGTCGCTCGGCACCCATTTCATAATATATGGTGTGCGCGACCGGAATCGCCAGGGTGCGATTATCACCCAGATTGGTTGAGTTAATAATGACGTTGAACCGATTCAGGTAACGCCAGATATCAATATCGGGGTCCAGCTCAAAGCTCAGAATCGCTCCGCCAGAGCCAAACAGCTGCAGCGCCCGTGCATGTTCAGCATGGTCACTGAGACCGGGATAAAAAACTTTCTGTACCTTGGCATGCTCATTGAGGAATTCCGCGATACGTGCGGCGTTGTCACACTGGCGCGCCATCCGCAGCGCCAGGGTTTCAGCACCTATCGCGATGTGATGAGCGGCCTCAGGCGCCAGCGCCGCACCAAAATCCCTCAGCCCTTTCTTACGTATCTGGGTAATACCCCAGAACTGTGTTTCACCCTTCTGATAGGTATCGTAAATATTGGGAAAACTGCTCCAATCGTAGTTACCTAACTCGGTAACCGTTCCACCTAGCGCATTGCCATGTCCGCCGATATATTTGGTCAGGCTGTTAATCGCCAGACTTGCCCCCACAGTCTTAGGACGGAACAGGTAA
>CBDUMB010000608.1:0-2071 GCA_965368205.1 uncultured Pseudomonadaceae bacterium
GGCTGTATGTCTCTGTGCCAGACCTCTGGGCGGAATGGCTGGGGCGGGCGCGACCTGTTGCTTTTCATTTTTCGTTTTTGTGCTTCTGGCTGGCTTTGCGCAAAATGGGAGGTGCGGCAGGGAAATGGTCCATAAGGCTTCTGTTGATTGCCTATCTTGTGTTTGCCGTTCTGACGTTAACCGTCGATGCCGCACAGGTATATATGGTGGCGGTGCTGTGGACACCTTTAACCTACGCTTTAGGTCTGTACGTGCTTTATCAGGCTGTCCGTTTAGCGTCGCGCCCGCCCAGAAGAATTTATGCCTTGCTGCCCTTGGCTCTGGTGCCTGTCACGATAGTTCATGATGCGCTGGGTATTGGCGCGGGTGGCGAATTCTGGGCTGATCAGGCACTGACGATTTACAACCCGCCGCTGTTTGCCTTTGCCCTGATCCTGATGCTGGTTGCCCGTACGCGCATGCATCAAACTGATCTACGCATCTTGAATGCGCAGCTGGAGCAGCGGGTACAGGAAAAGCATGCGGAGCTTGAGGCTAACTACGAGAAAATTTCTGCAGCTGAACAGCGTGAGGCGGTTTTAAGTGAGCGTGAGCGTATGGTCCGCGAGATGCACGATGGTCTTGGCAACCAGTTGGTGTCTACCCTGGCAATGGTGGAAAGTGGCCAGTTTTCCAGCGCGGAAGTGGAAGAAGCGTTGCGTGATGCGTTGGATGATCTGCGCATTATGGTGCATTCTCTGGACCAGCAGGAAACAGATCTATTGGCGCTCCTGGCCATCGTTCGGGAGCGCTTGGAGCCACGCCTGGCGCGTCAGGGACTACGATTCAACTGGCAGGTTGAAGACCTGCCGGATATCGCCCCGCTGGATCCTGAGGGCGCGGGCCACGTCCTGCGCATCGTCCAGGAATCGCTGACCAACATCATTAAACACGCCCACGCAGAGACTATTCTGATTGCGACCCGAATTGACGGCGATCGTCGCTGTTTGATTATTGAAGACGATGGCTGTGGTGGTGGCGACTTTGTGGCTGCAGCCGGGGGTGGGCGTGGTCTGGTGCATATGTCTGAACGTGCAGCACAGCTGGGTGGAGAGCTTGAAGTGACTGCCGGTACAGGTGGCAAAGGTACTCGAGTGACCTTGTGCCTTCCAGTTGTACAGCCGGACACTTCATAGCTGCCCTTAGAATTGTGGGCAGAGACCCCAGGCAAAGGTCGTTACACTGGGTTTATGGTTGAGAATAAGAATAATCAGAGACATACCGTTGCGGTTGTTGAGGATGATCCCAACACACGGGCCCGGCTTGCAGAGAAAGTGAACGCTCTGGCTGATTTTTCCGTGATCGTCAGTGCCGGGAGTGTGGTTGAAGCACAAGAGCTGCTGAGTCAGGCGACCCCTGATGTACTTTTAATCGATCTAGGATTGCCTGATGGCAGCGGGCTTGATGTGATTCGCCAGCAGAGCGACTTACACCCCGATATGCCGATTCTGGTTATTTCCGTGTTTGGCGATGAAAAAAGTGTCATCCGCGCCATTGAAGCGGGTGCACAAGGCTATCTGTTGAAATCCGATTCCAGCCTGGCTATTGAGCAGTGTCTTGCGCAACTGCTTGCAGGCGGTGCGCCCATATCTGCAGCGATCGCCAGGCATCTTATTCGACGCCTGCGGCCAGAGCCCACCGAAGAGCAGCGTCAGGCACAGTCACTGCTGAGTGATCGCGAGCTGGAGGTGCTGCAGCTGGCGGCCAAAGGCTACAGTTACCAGGACATTGCGGAGCTGTTGCAGGTCAAAGTGAGCACTGTTGGGTCTTACACCCGACGTATGTATCAAAAATTGTCTGTTCATTCCCGCAGTGAAGCTGTTTTTGAGGCGACCCGCATGGGCCTGATGGATGGACCGCTCAAACGTGAATGAAGAGTTGTGACTGGTCGTTGACAGGCGGCGGCGGTGTGAGGAAAATGCGCCCCCCGCGGCATCGTGTAATGATGTTCGCGTTGTTCAAGAACGTTGAAAGGCAATGGCTACGTAGCTCAGCTGGTTAGAGCACAGCATTCATAATGCTGGGGTCGGTG
>CBDUMB010000609.1:0-2044 GCA_965368205.1 uncultured Pseudomonadaceae bacterium
ACAACAGCTGGATTACACCGTCATCATGGGCACCACGGTTTTCTTCGGTGCGTTCCTGGTCTTCATGGTCATTCTGGTCGACATTATTTACGGCTATGTTGATCCACGGGTCAGGCTGGAGTGAGCACCATGACAGAGCAAACACTGGCCCCTGGCGCATTTGAGAAAATAGAACAGACCGAGCAGATACACGGTATCAGCCGTCCCTCTTTGTCTTACTGGCAGGATGCGTGGATCCGTCTGAAAGCCAACCGGCGGGCTTTGTATTCCCTGTATCTGGTTGTTGGCTTACTCCTGTTTACGTTTATTGGCCCTGTGCTCTGGCAGATTGATCCTTCCGTGCAGGATGTCGATCAGATCAGTCAGCCACCGTTTGCCAACAGAACGGTACAACTGGTACCGGAATACGAGCCCTGGTATCCCTCCACCGAACTATCCAGCCCTGGTCTAAACTTCGTACAGCCGCCCACCACTCAATACGTTCGTCTGACATGGGATAAAAACCCTGTCGCGACCGGGGGTTATCGGGTTTACAGGAACCTGTTCCCTATCGGAGCTGAACGGGCCTATGGACTGCCATTGCAGGAAACCAGCGCAGACGAGAATTTTTTCGAAGATCGCCTGGATCTTAAGCCACGCAATTATTTCTATTCCATTGTCGCTCTTGATGCGAACGGCAATGAGTTACACAATCACGTTGATACGATAGAAGGTGAGGTGATACGTGTCATGGCACCTCGCGAGGCCATCTCCCGCGGCATGTTGGGCACCGAGGAGGCGCCAGTCTTTGGCACTCAATACACGCTACCCCTGCACCCTCTGGGCACGGATTATCTCGGCCGAGACATGCTCGCTCGGTTGATGCATGGCGCCCGAGTGTCTCTGTTCATCGGTTTTTTCGCCCCATTCATCTTCGTCTTGATCGGCGTTGCTTACGGTAGCGTTGCTGGTTTTCTTGGTGGCATGACCGATCAGGTACTGATGCGTTTTGCCGACTTTGTGGTTGCCTTACCTTTCCTGTTGTTCATGATTTTATTCAAGGTGGTTTTTGCCATTGGGCCAGGTGAAAGCGGCATTATGCCCATGCTGCTGGCCATGGTGCTGCTGTTGTGGCCATCAACCGCTCGTCTGGTACGTGGTCAGATCCTGCAGATCCGCGAAGAAGGCTATATCAGTGCATCGCGTCTGCTGGGCGCAAAAACCAACTACCTGGTTCTACGTCACATGATCCCCAACACCATGGGGGTGATTCTGGTCACCATCACCTTTGCAGTGCCCAGCGCAATTTTCACCGAAGCTTTCCTGTCATTCATTGGCATGGGTGTTGCGCCGCCTACCCCATCCTGGGGTTCGATGTGTAATGAAGGCATTAAAACCATGCTGACCACACCTCATGAACTGATCTTCCCCGCGCTGTTGATCAGCGTGACCGTCCTGGCCTTCAACCTGCTGGGTGACGGCTTGCGGGATGCCTTGGATGCGCGCATGCGCAACAGAGAGTAGTTATGTCCGAACCGATTCTAAGCGTCACAGATCTGGCCGTTGAATTTGACACCTACGGCGGCACCGTACAGGCGGTACGTGGGGTTAGCTTTGATGTTGCACCCGGTAAAACACTGGCTATTGTGGGTGAATCCGGTTGTGGCAAATCCGTAACCGTACAAAGCATCATGGGTTTGATACCGATACCACCCGGGCGGATTACCGCAGGGACCGCAATGATGAATGGCGTCGATATCATCGGCCGCAAAACCATCAACGGTGAAGATATCCGCGGCGGCCAGATCGGTATGATCTTTCAGGACCCGATGACGTCGTTGAACCCCACTATGAACATCGGCAACCAGATTGCTGAAACGCTGATCGTGCATCGCGGTTACAGCAAACGTCAGGCGTTCAACCGGGCGATAGAGTTACTGGCGCTGACCAAAATCCCAGAGCCTGAAAAGCGCGCTAAGCAATATCCGTTTGAGTTTTCCGGCGGCATGTTACAGCGCGCAATGATTGCCATGGCTATCGCCTGCGAGCCCCAGATCCTGATCGC
>CBDUMB010000610.1:0-2038 GCA_965368205.1 uncultured Pseudomonadaceae bacterium
ACGAAGCCTTCTATCAGTTCCCTTATGTTGCACACGTGTGCATGGAACCGATGAATGCAACCGTGCACTTCAAGAAGGGTGACGCCAACAATCCGGATCAAATGGAAATCTGGTTGGGCAGTCAGTTTCCCGGCCAGGTCAAAGAGATTGCCAACAACATGTTTGGTATAGCACCGGAAAATGTCACCGTGCATGCCAAGCGTATGGGAGGTGGCTTCGGGCGCCGAGCCGTGCATGATTTTGCCGCAGAAGCCATGGCCATTTCCCATCGCGTCGGATTGCCCGTCAAGTTGACCTGGACGAGACCAGACGACATTCATAACGATTTTTTCAGGGTCGGTGGTTTTGAGCAGATGAAAGCAGCCATTGATTCAGATGGGAAGCTGGCTGCCTGGGATCAGCATTACATAGGCTTCTCCAAGCAGGGTAATCCGGTCATTGGTTCTGGTCTGCGCGGCAATGAATTTTCCATGGTTGCACTCGACAATGCGCGTGTGCGCCAGTCGATGATCGAGATAGCAACACCCTGCGGTGCCTGGCGGGCGCCGGGTTCGAATACCAACGCATTTGTAGAGCAGGGCTTTATCCATGAGCTTGCGGTGCTGGCCGAACGGGATCATTTGGAATTTCTGTTGGAGCTTATGGGCGAGCGACGCTGGCTCAGCGAGGGTAACGTTAACGCCTTGAACACCGGCCGAGCCATCGATGTTATCAAGCTGGCCGCGGAAAAAGCCGGTTGTGGTAAGACATTACCGGCAGGTACAGGTTTAGGGCTGGCGTTCTATTTCTGTCATGCAGCGCATGTTGCAGAAGTAGCTCAGGTGTCTGTTGATGCGGATCGTAATTTTCGCGTCGAGAAGGTCACGGTTGCCGTGGACGTGGGCCCAATTGTTAACCGCAGTGGTGCAATGAGCCAGGTGCAGGGTTCGGTGATTGATGGTCTGAGTACTATGGCACTGCAGCAGATCACCATGGAAAACGGTGAAATCCAGCAGGACAACTTTGATCAATATCCGGTTATGCGCATAGCGGCAACACCAGAAGTTGACGTGCACTTTATTGAAAGCGATAACCCTTCAACGGGCCTGGGTGAACCGGCTCTGCCACCGCTGGCCCCGGCAGTCACCAATGCGATTTATGCAGCAACCGGCGTGCGGATACGTTCCATGCCGCTGAGCGAGCAGGGTTTCAAGTTGATCTAGGCGAGTTGATTGCTGCGCGAGAGTTATAAAGCTTTACGAGATCCAGATGCTTTAGTCCCATTGATCATTGCTGCACTGCGCTGTCTGGTTACTCGTCGTTGCAGCGCGGTGGTGTCTGAGAACCAGACCATGGCGTGATGGGCACGGTTGATATGGCATTTTGCGGTGATCCGTCGACGATCTTGTCGCTGTAGGCCAGGTAGACCAGGGTATTTCTTGTTTCATCGCAGAATCGAACGACCTGTAGCTGCTTGAAAAGCACTGAGCGCCGTTCGGTAAACACCTGCTCACCTTCTTCTAACGAATCTTTGAAGGTAATTGGGCCGACCTGCCGGCAGGAAATTGAAGCATCTGATGTGTCTTCAGCCAATCCGACGGCACCTTTAAGTCCACCTGTTACCGCACGGCTGATATGACAGGCAACCCCTTCAACTTTGCTGTCGTCAAATGCGTCGACGACAATTTTGTGATCCGGCCCGATGAGCTTGAATTTGGTATCAACGCTGCCAATTTCCTCTGCGTGTGCAAAGCCAGACAGGAAAAGAAATAACACGGCCGTCAGCGTGCGGGTGACTGTCAAGGCGTTGTTTAACATCACGCTGTTTGCTCCAGATTCTGTAGTTGTTGATTATGCGTATGGCTCAATAAAACAAGGGCGATTATTGCTCCAGCAAGTGCCCAGGCCATGTCGGACTGTGTGTCCCATACATATCCCTGAGTGCCGAGGAAAGATTCTGCAGCTTCCCCGGATAACAAGGCTACCCACCATTCGATGAGTTCATAAAACGCGCTGAAGCCAAGGCAAAAACAGATAATCAGAAAGGCTCGCCAGCGAT
>CBDUMB010000611.1:0-2038 GCA_965368205.1 uncultured Pseudomonadaceae bacterium
AGCTCCTCGTTGCGAAACCGATTATACGCGCTCTGCTCGTTCACCACGGGCAGGTAGCGGACGTTTTCTATGGGTGCGGGTTGATAAAAATGTGGATTTGCCTGCATGGCAACAAAAGCCTGCGGTTGCCAATCCGCCAGCTTATACGCGCCGTTGCTCACCCAGTTGGCGGGTTTCACCCAGTTGTCGCCATGGGTTTCGATAACATGTTGTGGCACGGGAAAGGCAGTGGGGTAGAGTAGGCGTTCCAGCAGATAAGGGTATGGTTGGCTCAGTTCGATCACAAAGGTGCGCGCATCTGTTGCTGAAACGCCCAGCGCGCTGACTGGCAGCTCTCCCCGGTTCACCTCAGGGGCGTTCGTGACCATGTACCTGAAGTAGGCAAGGCTTGCCGCCGTTGCAGGATCCTGCAGCCGCTGTGAGGCGTAAACAAAGTCTGCTGCGGTCAACGGTTGACCATCAGACCACTTCAGGTTGTCCCGCAGGGTGAAGGTCCAGGTCAGGCCATCTTCGCTGGTCTGCCAGGACTGCGCTGCCCCTGGTACGATTTCGCCGGCTGCGTTGAAGGTGGTCAGCCCGAGAAACAAATCGTTTAATAGCGTTTCTTCCAGCCGCAGGTTGTAGCGGTGTGGATCCAGTGTCTGTGGCTCGCCGGCGTTGCCGATGGTCAACACGCGCTCGCTTGCGGTGACCGTATAGGGCAACAAAAGGGGTGACAGCAGCAATAGTCCCAGCAAGCCCAGGAACACGGGGCGAGACCAGTTGCTTAACAAAGTTTGAGACATAACAACACCTGTACAACGAAGCCGCACCATACTAAAAAGTGACGCGAATTATCATCTCACCGTGGTCTGCTGCGGTTATGTATTAAAAGACTAAGGATACCCCAATGGATCTAGTGGCCGACATTGGTGCTACTAACGCTCGTTTTCAATGCCTGGAGAAGGATCAGTTGGTGGGTGATGTTGTGATCCTGCCTACTGTCGATTTTGCTGATGGCGCAGAGCTGTTAAGTCATGCCATAGAAGTGTTGGGGCAGAAGCGCTTTGACGCTGCTCTGCTGGGGATTGCGGGACCCATTGCGCTCGGTGGGGACCACATGGAAGTGACCAACACCGGCCTGCAGATTGGCCAGCAGTCTGCCGCGTCGATATTAGGCTGCACACCCTATCTGGTGAACGATTTTTTTGCCCTGGCCCACGGTGTGCCGCACTTCAGTGCATTTGAGCAGATGGGGGGCGGCGCAGTGCAGCCGCTGACAAAGGCTGTCCTGGGGCCTGGCACGGGTTTGGGTATGGCGACATTGGTTCCCCTCGCATCGCATGCTGGTCCTCAGGCATGGCAGATTCTTGCGTCGGAGGGTGGCCATGCAGATCTTGCACCGGGTAGTCATCTGGAAGTGGAGTTGTGGGGCCGTTTGGCCACCAGCCACAACCCGGTTTGCTGGGAGACGGTTTTGAGCGGGCGAGGACTGGGCAACCTTTATGAAGCGATGTCTGCGGTGTGGGGTGTGCCTGCGAAAGACTTGTCTCCTGGCGAGATTCTTGCCCTTGGAGACAATATGGAGGATCCCGTCTGCCACCAGACGCTGGAAACATTCTGTGCGTTGTTAGGTTCAGCGGCAGGCAATCTTGCGTTGATCGTCGGGGCCACTGGCGGGGTTTATCTGGCCGGCGGGATTCTGCCGCGCATGTTGGATTTTGTACGCGGCAGTCCGCTGCGAAGGCGGTTCGAAGAGCGGGGTGATTTAAGCGCCTATGTGCAACAGATTCCGCTGCTGGTGGTGACGGAAAAGGAGCCTGGCATCATAGGCGCAGCCCACTGTCTCAGAGCCATGTCCCGCTGAACTATGCTGTCGCAGGCCGATCAGTCCTGGGTTATTTGTTTCCGAATACTTCAACTGCTGCGTTCACAAATTTATCCAGCGCCCAGGTTTTGCCGTTCGGATCAACACCTGTGCGTACGATCACCATTTCCTGGCTCGGGATAATGGTTACAAATTGCCCTATGTTTCCCGCTGAGGTGTAGGTGCCGGCTG
>CBDUMB010000612.1:0-2035 GCA_965368205.1 uncultured Pseudomonadaceae bacterium
TTTTCAGCAATCTGTGCAGACATGCTCCAGGGGCTGATGTTCTCAAGGATAGCTTCTGGTACAGGCTCACCCACTGCCCGCGCCAGCGCTGCCCGGCAACGTTCATCATCATAGTCATCAAGCTGCTCAGACTGCGGGTTCCAGGGATGCATAAGTACCCAGGTACTGGCCTGGTCATAAGCAATGAGTGTGCCGCGAACCGCCGGATCGAACAGAAAGTAGAGCACACCGCGGCGCCCCTGAGTGAAGCGCCGCAGATCCACGGTGAAGTGCAGCATGAGGAAATCCTGCAGGGCTTCCGGGCCCTGCATCGCGATGCCCAGCGAATTACGGATAGACGAGCCCGCGCCATCCGTTGCAATCGCATAATCAAACATTCTGGTCTCTGCGGTTCCCGTCTGCACGTTCTTAAGTTCAGCCACTACCCGGTCACCCTCATTGACCAGGTGGGTACACTCAACACCGCGCTGGAACTGAATGTTGACATCACCGGCGATGGCGTTGATCAGTTCTTCTTCAAAGCGGGGCTGTGGAATATTGCTGAGGGGAAACGGTGTGTCCTGCAAAGCCCCCTCATCCTGCCGCTCATAGGGTAGCGAACCAAAATCAGGGCCGGACAGCGTGCCAACAAAACGCACATCGCCGCCATCGTTGGCATCTGCACCCAACGCCCTCAACCGTTGCGCACTGACGCCGATGGCATCACAGATCTCCAGAGTACGGGGATTGACTGCGTGGGCTTTCGGCGCTGTGAGTGTCGCCAGGCGTTTATCCACGAGCAACGACGGAATACCGTGACAGGACAGCAGCAGCGCGGCGAGTTGCCCGACGGGTCCAGCGCCAACGATCAGCACAGGTGGTTGATCGGGTGATTTCATATCAGCTCCATATTTGAGAAACATCTCATTTATGAGAGTTTTCTCATTTATCTTGCCAGCTGTCAAGTTATCCGATAAATTGCCTGCAAACCTAAGCTATGAGAAACAGCTTGTCAGCCACCAGCCACAGCCTCTTCCAGGACCAGACCACCACCAGGGGAAAGCGCGAACGCACCCGTGCAGCCCTGCTCGACAGTGCTATCAGTGTATTTGCTAACAAGGGTTTTGAGGCGAGCCGCATCACAGACATCACCGAACATGCCAGTCTTGCGAACGGCACTTTTTACAACTATTACCATGACAAGCAGGAGGTCCTGGCCGATGTGGCAAGCGGTCTTGCCGTCGAGATCGTGCGCCGGATTAACGATGAGATGGAGGGGATCGACAATGCAATGGTTCGCTTTGTCACCGCCACCGCAAGAATACTGGAAATCGCGCGACAGGAACCGGAATGGATTGATGTACTGCTTGGCAGTATCTGGATTGTCCCGGAACTGCAGTCTGCCGTCATCCAGTACCTGCGCCAGGACCTGGAACTGGGTCTTAAACAGGGTCACTTCGATATCGAGGTCGATATCCTGCTGGTAAACCAGATACTTGCGCTGGTACGAACCGCCGTGCTGCTGGACCGCAACGTGGAGGACGAAACACTCCGCAGAACGTGCGAATCCGAACTTCGCCTGCTGGGTTTACCTGCAGGCAAAGCGGCCCGGCAGGTCAACAGGATACTCGATCACCGCGAACAATATAAAGCAGGGGAACAGACATGAAACTTCATTGGTCACACGCCGTACTCAACGCTCGAGAACTGGATCTGATGCTCGACTTCTATACTTCCGTGATGGGCTTCACCATTACCGACCGCGGACCTATGGGCGCACCGGATGCGCCAGACATTGTGTTCATGAGCAACAGCAGTGACGAACATCACCAGATTGCGATGGTACAGATGCGTGATGAATCATCCGCCACGTCGCTGAATCACCTGGCATTCCGGGTAGACACCTTTGCTGAGGTCAAAGAGATGAGTCAGCGCCTGCAGGCGCACAATGTCGACATTCTGCCGCTTTCACACGGCAATACCCTGTCGCTGTATTTCAGTGATCCGGAACAAAACGGTATCGAGGTATTCTGGGATACCCCCTGGCATGTAGACC
>CBDUMB010000613.1:0-2031 GCA_965368205.1 uncultured Pseudomonadaceae bacterium
CAAACGGGGCTTTTCAGTTTTTTGGGGGAGAGGGATATGCGTCTGCATACAAAAGTGTTTGGGATGAGCTGTTTTCTGGCGATGGTTGTGGTTGCGTCTACTGCGCAAGCGGAGGCTTACAAAGCGCCGCGCGGTCCGGATGGCGTTCACCCGGATCTGAACGGGATCTGGCAAGCGTTAAATACAGCAAATTACAATTTGGAAATGCATACGGCGAGCCACTCGCTGCAGATGCGTGAAGGTCCCATGGGTCCTGTCCCTGCGATCAAAACCATGTACCTGGGTGCAGTTGCCGCAGTGCCTCCGGGCATGGGTGTGGTGGTTGAAGGTAAAATTCCTTACAAGCCGGAAGCGCTGGCCATACGAGATGAAAACAAAGCGAACTGGATTGACCGGGATCCTGAAGTGAAGTGTTTTCTACCAGGTGTGCCGCGGGCGACCTATATGCCGCAGCCGTTTCAGATTTTTCAGAGTGACGACTCCGTGTTCATGGCGTACCAGTACGCAGGCGCCACCCGGGAAATTTACATGGAAGACCCAGGCGAAGCGCCAGTTGATAGCTGGATGGGCTGGTCTCATGGAACCTGGGAAGGCGATACCCTGGTTGTGAAAGTCACCGGTCAGCTGGACAGCACCTGGTTTGATCGCTCGGGTAATCATCATAGTGCATTCATGACAGTCACTGAGCGGTATACGCCCATGTCGGAAAATCACCTGATGTATGAAGCCACCATTGATGATCCGGTAACGTTTACAAAGCCCTGGACCATCCGCATGCCGCTTTATCGTCGCATGGAACCTAATGCTCAGCTCATGGAATTCCGCTGTGTCGAGTTTGTTGAAGAGCTGATGTATGGCGAATGGCGTCGCGAACCGCTGCCGCGATAAGCAGGGGTTTGTCATGCACATTCAACCAGCACGATTTCTGATCAGGCGGCCCAATTGGGTGGCCTTGCTTGTACCTCTGGTTCTGTGCGGTCTCAGTGCCCAGGCGAGCGAGCTGCCTCGCACGCCAGCAGGTAAGCCGGATTTAACCGGTACCTACAACGTTGCAACGTTAACGCCACTGCAGCGTCCTGCGGAATTTGGCAACAAATTATTCATGACACGCGAAGAGGCTGATGCCATTGCGGCGCAGGTCGCGGCAACAAAAGCCGCTGACAGCGAACAGAGCGACCCGAACCGTGAAGCACCACCTGCTGGCGGTGACGGTTCTGCTGGTGCTGCGGGTAATGTGGGTGGTTACAACACGTTCTGGATAGACAACGGCGACTCTGCGGCGGAGGTTGATGGCAAGTTCCGCACCTCGATCATTACTTACCCGGAAAACGGTCGTCGTCCGGCGATGACACCGGCCAATCAGAAGCGTATGGCATCGTATTACCGCCTGTTTGGCCGTAATACCGGTACCGCCTGGTGGTTAGATCAGCCCGGACCGGGTCCGTACGATCACATGGAAATGCGGCCTAATGGTGAGCGTTGTCTGCTCAGTTTCGGCTCGACCAGCGGCCCACCAATGCTCCCGGCGCTCTACAATAATATGAAGCGCATTGTGCAGACAGACGAGCATGTCATGATTCTGGCGGAAATGATTCACGATGCCCGCGTTATTCGATTGAACAGCGAGCATCCGCCCCAGGAAATCCGCAGTTGGATGGGAGACTCTATCGGTCATTGGGAAGATGACACGCTGGTAGTGGACACCAGAAACTTCCGTGAGCGACCAGCCTTGTCTGGAGCAACCCAGGATTTGCATGTGGTTGAACGATTTACCCTGCAGGAAAATGGTGACCTGCATTACGAATTTACAGTAGATGACCCCAGCGCCTGGCAGGAGCCCTGGTCGGGTGAATATCCCTGGCCGGCGTCAAGTGACAAGGTTTATGAGTATGCGTGTCATGAGGGTAACTACGCATTAGGCAACATCATGCGGGGCGCACGCGTTCTGGAGCAGGATGTGAAAGATGCACAGGTCAGTAGTGGCGGATAATTGCAACCTTCAACCCGAAGGATTGTTTAAGTATGATGAGG
>CBDUMB010000614.1:0-2029 GCA_965368205.1 uncultured Pseudomonadaceae bacterium
TTGGTCAAGGGAGGCAACTGTGAGTGCGCTGACCAAAGCGAAGATGGCTGACCAGCTGTTTGAGGAACTGGGCCTCAACAAGCGGGAAGCTAAAGAAATTGTTGAGCTATTTTTTGACGAAATTCGTGACTCTTTAGAGCACAATACACAGGTGAAGTTATCAGGCTTTGGTAATTTTGATTTGCGTGAAAAAGGTGAACGACCCGGTCGTAATCCTAAAACCGGTGAAGAGATACCGATAACAGCGCGCCGGGTGGTGACTTTTCGCCCGGGTCAGAAATTAAAAGCCAGAGTTGAAGCCTACGCAGGGGAACCCTCAGGCGAGGATGCTTCAGGTGGCGAAAGTGAGATGGACACGGATTTAAATGCTTGAACCGAGTAACAACAACGAATTACCCCCCATCCCGGGTAAACGCTATTTCACCATTGGCGAAGTCAGTACGCTGTGTGAAGTAAAACCGCACGTATTGCGCTACTGGGAGCAGGAGTTTCCCTCGCTGAACCCGGTTAAACGTCGCGGCAATCGCCGGTACTATCAGCGTCAGGATGTGATTGTTATCCGCCAGATTCGCGCGCTGCTTTACGATCAGGGCTTTACCATTGGTGGCGCACGCCAGCGTCTAACCAGCGAAGAGGCTAAAGAAGATACGACACAGTTCAAGCTTCTGGTCCGCCAGATGATTGTAGAATTGGAAGACGTTCTTCGCGTTCTGAAAGCGTAACCATCCAAGACTCCCAGAGGGTCAAACTTTGAAAAAGCCCTGCCAAGCCCTTTCAATCTTTATGCTAATGATCCTGCTGACACCTTTGGTGTCGGCGGCAGACCATCGTGGTCTGTATCAATACGATGCAAAAATGGCCTGGCTGAAGGCGGGAGAGCTGTCTCTGGAAATGTTCCGCAGTGGCACCAGTTACGAAATGCTGGGGGAGTTTCAGACTTCACGCGCCATGAGTAACTATTACACCTGGAATGGCGTGTTTGCCGCATCCGGTAGCTGGGAAGGTGCAGGTCCGGTCACTCGAGCGTACATGTCCCGCACAGTCAGCAAAGATGATGATCTGAAAATTGTGCTGAACTACGAAAACTCAGCGCGACTGTTAGAAGGTCCTGACAGCGATTTTGAAGACATCGCTAAACCTTCCGGGGTCGATTTGATCTCCGCACTGTTTTTTACCCCAAGCTGTTTTGCAGGGGGTGAGGTGCACGATGGTGAAGATACTTATCGGCTGGCATTGCGGGCAACAGAAACGAAAGAGTTTAGCGGTGGTGAAGGTTACTACGAAGGTGCCGTAACCAACTGCGATTACAACATTCGAGATCACAAAGACCGCAAACGTCGTGTTGTGGTCTCACTGGCCGAAGTAGGCGATGCCATCATGGCCGTTCAAGTCAGAGCTAAGATCCCCGTGCTGCCCGACGCCATCTTCAGACTGCGTATGCCCGCCACAAATGCCGCTGTGGCGACGCCCGTGGTTGCGGCTGGGATGCGGTGAATCCAACACGCCTGTTAGGGCTTGTTATGCTGCTGGCACTGCAATACGGATGCAGTGACTTCAAACAAACCTGTGATAAAAACGTGGTGTTAATGGGTTACTGGCCGCCTACCAACAACATGTTGCGGCAGTGGAGTACCCACCCACAGCAGAACTCAGGGCAGTGGCAGGGGCAGAACTGGCGAGGTCTGGGCTACGACGTTTATGCCTTCTTTCCTGAATTTCCACCCGATGATGACCCAACTAATGATGCCATTGGTTCGCCCGGGTCTGTCGGTAGCCCGGATTTTGATCTACAGGTGGACTATCAGGCCACGTCTGCGGATTTCTGGCGCATTGTTGATGAGTACCAACCTCAGATTCTGATAACGACCAGTCGAGGGGGTGCCATAGGTTGGGAGATCGAAGCGTTTGAAGGGCGCGCACAAACCGCGGCTACACCAGAGCTTGACTGGCGAAGTGATGATTATGGGGACGTTCACCAGCCTACCCAGAATTCGATAGACCCGCGTTCCTGGCAAGCCATTGCAACCTA
>CBDUMB010000615.1:0-2006 GCA_965368205.1 uncultured Pseudomonadaceae bacterium
TTTTGAAATTAACGGTCTGCATCATCTGGCGCTTGTCTGTAAAGATATGGAACGTACGGTAGACTTCTACACCAACGTTCTGGAAATGAAGCTGACCAAAGGTTTTGACCTTGAAGGATATGGTCAACACTTCTTTTTTGATATGGGAAATGGCAGCGAACTGGCTTTCTTCTGGTTCAACGACGCGCCTGAAGCGCAACCCGGCGTCACTTCAGCGCGCAACATTGTGGGCAGCCCTAACGGAAATATTTCGTCAGCGCACAGTTCGATGAACCACGTTGCATTCAACGTCTCTCCAGACAAGATTGCAGACTACCGCGAAAAACTGGTAGGCAAAGGCGTTGATTGCTCTGCCCTGGTCAACCACAACGATGTGGTTACCGGAGAGGAGTCTCGGACGGCAGAAGCTGCTTCAGAAAAAACCTGGTTGCAGTCTTTCTACTTCTTCGATCCAGACGGCATCATGCTGGAATTTTGCGCCACCCTGCAGCCCGGCTTGCCCAACGCCGACCTGCCTGTTAACGCAGCCGGGGTAAAAGCAAATGGTGAGACGATTACCGGGATAGCCGCTCAGGCAAGCTGAATGGCGCAGAAAACGGCAACCGACAAAATGCCGGAAGCGGCCGAGGAACATGGGCTGCTGCGCACACTGGTGCATGCGACCTACTGGCTGGATGATGGATTGCAGGCTTACATGAAGAGCCACGCGGGGTTATCTCTACCCCGCGCGCAATCCATGGCGATGATTTATCTCACCGAAGGGATCGACAGGCCCTCTGATCTGGCAGCTAAATTACGGGTATCCAAACAGGCCACACAACAGGCGCTTAAAGCACTGCAGAAGAAAGGCATTATCGAGATGACACCTGACCCGGAGAACGGTCGACAGAAACACGTCGTTTTCACAGATTACGGCCGAAATCTGGGTGACATCGCAAAAATGGGGTTATTTCAGCTGGAAGCGGAGCTAAGCCAACGCATCGGCATCACGCGCCTGCAGAATCTACGCTCCGCTCTGGATGCAGACTGGGGAGAACCGCAACACTTCACCGGCAATCAACCCTAACCGGTTTGTTGGAAAACCGGCCATTGATCGCTGATACGTCCGTCAGTGACAGCCAGCAAATCGCCAAACTGCAGCATCACAAATTCGCTCTGTGTAGGTCGGAAAAACATATAGTCGTCCACCTGCAGATCCAGATCCGCACTGGCCAGTATCGGGCTCTGATTAGTACTTTGATATATAGGCTCACCCACCGGTTGTGGTGAAACCATATTCGCCTTCCAATACCCGCCATAGATGTAATACACCTGCTCCATGCCTGGCGGTGGGTTTTCCATGAACGGGTTCTGCTGGTAGCGCTTCAAAATTGGCGCGGCGATGAAAAGTGCAGGCTGATGGTCAGTAAGGTGGAAAGTATCAAAGTCAGTTGGCATGACCACGCCAGACCCGGCTGACAAATCGTTCATGGTGTTATCTTTCTCATAAATCTTCAGGGTATGGCTCCCTGCGCCATTCAACACCAGCTTCTCCGGATCATAGCCCGCAAGTTTGGCGCGATCGATAAAGCCACGGTAGATAGACAACACCTGGGATACCGCCGGGTGAGTCAGATCTGCTTGCAGCCCGGTCAACTGGGGCTCGTATCCCATAAGGCCTGTGAAGTATAAATGTTCGGCGTCAGCGGCAATGATGGCTAAACATTCGCTCAACAGTTCCGGCTGCGCCAGCCCTCCACGATGCAAACCAACATCAATCTCAAAGTTGACCCCAAGACGAAGCCCGTTTTGCCTTGCAAAGGACTGGTATTGCAATAACCTCTGCCTGGAATCAACAAGCCACTGAACGTTGTTCTGCGCATCGTAACGGTCTTTGTCCAACGTTTTATAGAAACGCTGTACAGCTGCAACAGGCATGGGTTTACCCAACAACACATCAGATCCAGGAAATGCCTGCGCTACAGCGCTCAAAAAAGGTTGGTGAAACACCATGAGAGATTGCGTTC
>CBDUMB010000616.1:0-1997 GCA_965368205.1 uncultured Pseudomonadaceae bacterium
GGTGATGTCCACGCGGCTGTTGGTGAACGTTTCTTCGCCCACTACCAACTCCGATAGGTTGCAGTCCGCGCTGAAGTTGTAGCTCAATAGCGTGGCGATCGGTAGCAGATCATCTTTGCCTTCAACAGGTAATTTTGCCGGCGCAAGTGGATTGTCGGTGGCTTCTGCCTGGCAAACACCTGTTGCCATTTCAGAAGTAATACGCCCATCTTTTAACAGGATTCGCTGAGGTTGGCTCGCAGTTGCTGGTGTATAGGTCACAAAGCCTTTTAAACGGGCTGCCAGCGGTTCAGCACCAGCTTCGCTGGTGTGCACAATATCGGCGAATACTTCGGCGGGCTCTCCCAGTCGGAAATCTTTAACTTCCAGCTTGTTCAACAGTGTGCTCGCGCCATCGGCGGCGTATGTCGTGTCCAGCAGGGTCAATTCAGTCACACGCCACTGATTTATGTCGTTCCACATGGCCGAGAGGTCCACGTTCAGCTGTAACATGCCTGCTGCAATGTCTTCATCGGTGCGGCTCAGGTTCACGTCCGCTACATTCAGACTCAGCGGCGGAATCAGCGACCAGGACACGTCACCGTTGATGCGCGTGGTGTAACCGCTCTGTTCAGAGATCAATCGTTCAATCTCTGGTTTCAGGCGATTAGCATCCTGCAGGTAAAAATATGCGCCGATGGCCAAAGCCACCACTAACGCCAGTAAGATTCCAAAGATACGGCCTAACACACCCATCGTGGGTCCATCTCAATAAAAAGGGGGCCTAGTATAGAGGTTTATGGATGACGGGTAGCTGAACGACGAAAGAAACGTGAGGTTGGCAGATCGCCCGACGAGGTTTTTTGTGGTGTGCTGCGTCCGCGCCAGCTGCGGATCTGTTTACGTAATGCAGTGACCGCAGACTCCTCAGACGGGAATGGGCCAGCGTCCTGGTGACCGCGTGCGCGGTAATACCACTGACCATCGTCTGTTTGGTAAATGCGTTCGTCCACTTCCCCAGTCCTTTTCTTCCGAAACGCAAAATTTCGGATACTACTTGATCGGCAACGGTGTTCTGCTGACACGCTCTGTGTGATTATTATTGGATCACAGATGCGCAAGTTCAGTGTATTGCCTTTGTAAAGGCTATATTAAAGAGCAAATGCGTCAGGTAAATAGCCCAAATATACTATTTTTTGATATACCAAACGCTTTTTAGGCATTCCAGGCACTGAATATGACAGTTGATACCTTTGATCCAGCCGCAATGGCTCAGCCTCTCGATGCGCAGATGGCAGCGGCCCTGTGTGCCGCTGCAGATATTTCCGCAGATAACAAACTGGTGCTGTCGGAGCTGGATGTGAAACGCTTTGCCCCCATGGCGTCTCATGCCGACTGGTCAGCGCTGGCTGAGCAGCTGACAGATGAGCAGATTTCTCAATTGATCCGTATTTTTACCCTCGGTGAGATGCAGTTTGCCGCCTGGGCTGCGGGTGATAAATCCCCCGTCATTGCGCTGGTGCAACAGCTGAAGCAGCGTGGTGTTTATGCGCCGGATATGACGCGCTGGATCAAAAGTCATACAACAAATCGGTTTTTACCCCACGGCAATCTGCTTAACCGGCTCTGAAGCCGGTGCAGTGCGTTGATTACGCTGCATATTTTGTGTGATCAGCGTAGAATCCGCGCTCTTTTTACAGCCATGCACACGAGAATCAGTCATGAGTGATGCGCGCACCGCCTCGGTCATCCGCGATACCACAGAAACGCAGATAAAAGTGACCATCAACTTAGATGGCACAGGTACCAGTCATTTTGCGACTGGCGTGCCGTTTTTTGAGCACATGCTGACGCAGATAGCACGGCATGGTCTGATTGATATGCACATTGAAGCCAATGGCGATCTGGAAATTGATGCCCACCATACGGTGGAAGACGTGGGCATTGTGCTGGGTCAGGCGTTTGCTCAGGCGCTGTCTGATAAGTCTGGTATCTATCGCTACGGACACGCCTATGTG
>CBDUMB010000617.1:0-1996 GCA_965368205.1 uncultured Pseudomonadaceae bacterium
GTCTCAGAAAGTACTGTCTGGTAATCGCCCTGTGTTCGTTGCTGGTGGGGCATGGTAGTCAGATTGTCGCCCAGGAAGGGGTTGGTCCGTTGAGTCAATCCGCGGTAGCGGCTGTATCAGCGCTTGCACATGCAGACGACCAGAAGCGCATAGACGCAATCCGTATTCTGGTCAGTGCCGACCAGCGCCAGGCTGACCTGGTGCTGGCAGCGCTTGAGGAAGGCAACCTTTATCGTCGGCGGGCAGATGATCGAGTTGTGATTGCCACCAGGGATGGCCGCCAATTCAATCTGGTTGCGGCGGCCACCGGCGAAGTGCTGCCACCTGAAAGCAGGCGTGGCGTGCGGCGGATAGCTATCAATAATGCTTTGCGCGCCGAACTGCGTGCGCTGCGAGCATCCGCTCGACTCACGGCGCCTGAAGCAGCGGTCAGGTTAGCGGCGGTGCAGGAAATGATGACAAACCTCTCTCCTGCAGCACGTGACAATCTATTGCAGAGGCTTGCAGCAGAGTCTGATGTGCGCGTTCGCTCTGCTTTGACTACTGCGGTGGCCATTGCCGACTTGCAAGGCGATGATCTGCAAACTCAAATCACGGCAGTGACAGAACTGGCGGGCATTGTCGAACCTGAAGCACGGCGTGTCCTGCAAAACCTGGTCGATGATGACGCAACCCCGGCGGATCTCAGGCAGCAGGCTGAAAAATCCATTGCGGCAACCGACAATAAACTCAAGCTCTTTTCCGGGGTAGAAATTCTGTTTTTTGGCTTGAGCCTCGGCTCAGTTCTAGTACTCGCTGCCATTGGCCTGGCGATCACGTTTGGGGTTATGGGCGTGATCAACATGGCCCATGGCGAGTTGATTATGCTGGGTGCATATACGACTTATGTAATGCAGGTGTTGATGCCTGATGCAATCGGCTTTTCCCTGCTGCTCGCTATTCCGGTTGCATTCTGTTTAACCGCTCTTGTAGGTATCGCGATAGAGCGAGGCGTGATTCGCTTTATGTATGGACGCCCACTCGAAACTCTACTTGCAACATTTGGTATCAGTCTTATTCTGCAGCAGGCCGCCCGCTCAATATTTTCGCCCCTTAATCGAACTGTGGTTACACCAGATTGGATGTCGGGTTCACTGGAAATTACCGCAGGCTTGTCACTCACCTACAGTCGACTCTATATCCTGCTGTTTTCAATGCTGGTTTTTGCAGGCCTTTTACTGCTTCTTAATCGGTCCCGGCTGGGTCTGGAAATACGCGCGGTGGCGCAGAATCGCAAGATGGCTAAAGCCATCGGTGTACGCGGTGATTGGGTTGATGCGATGACATTTGGTCTTGGCTCAGGGATAGCGGGTGTCGCAGGTGTTGCGCTTTCTCAGCTCACCAATGTCGGTCCTAACATGGGGCAAGCCTACATCATCGATTCCTTTCTCGTAGTTGTGTTCGGTGGTGTCGGCAACCTGTGGGGGACTGCAGTGGCAGGATTGTCATTGGGTGTGCTGAACAAAGTACTCGAACCAACCACCGGGGCAGTTCTGGCTAAAGTGCTGGTGCTGGTGCTGGTGATCCTGTTCATCCAGCGCCGTCCGCGTGGACTTTTCCCCCCCAAAGGCAGAGTGGTGGATCACTGATGCGCGCGCAGTCTTTGTTTGTCACCGAACGCGCTGCCGCAATCCTGCTCTCCCTGCTGGGTCTGGTTGTCATAATCACGCCCATTTTTGCGCTGATTCCCCAGGAAGGTTCGAGTTTCCATCTGTCTGCCTACAGCGTGACGTTGATCGGGAAGTTTTTGTGTTTTGCTCTGCTTGCTTTGTCCCTGGATCTGGTTTGGGGTTATTGCGGCATCCTCAGTCTGGGTCATGGCGCATTTTTTGCGCTTGGCGGTTACGCCATGGGCATGCACTTAATGCGGGAAATTGGTGACCGTGGTGTGTACGGCAACCCTGACCTGCCTGATTTTATGGTTTTCCTGGATTGGCAGGCATTGCCCTGGTTCTGG
>CBDUMB010000618.1:0-1990 GCA_965368205.1 uncultured Pseudomonadaceae bacterium
GCTGGTGAGTGGAGAAATGCACTCCGGACCTGAGCCCGATTGGTCTTTTACGGACGATGTACCCACCATAGAGCTGCAGTTGGAAGACCCGCTGGCTTCGCGCGTCATTTTTGTTATGGAGAGTGATGGCAAAGTTTATGTGCCTTCCGGCTACATGCGCAGCTTCCTTGGGCGATTGTGGAAAGAGTGGGCATTCCAGGCGGATGCGGGCAATGGCCTGGCCGTCGCACGCATCAATGGTGTGCGCTACGAACGACAGCTGGTGCGGGTTAAAGACCCACAGGAGATCAGCGGCGTCGCAGCAAAACTGGCGCAGAAATACGCCGGGGGAGCTACCCCGGAGGCGATTGCCGAAATAGAACGATCAGTGGCCGACGGTGATACCTGGATATTTCAAATGGCGCCAAGGGGAGCTTCATCATGACAACAAAAAACTATCTGATTCTCTGTGCAGTCCTCAGCGCGGGTTTGTCACTCAGTCTGCTTTACATACCTTCGTTCTCGCTTTTTGTTGAACAGATCATGCTCCTGTTTCTCTCAACTAACGCCGGCTAACAGGTTGCACAGCCGGCATAATCTGACGGGCGCCATAGTCCTCCGTAGCTCTGCAGGACACATTCTTTCAAAAAAAGAGTAAGGTTCAGGTGGGAACAGGGGAGATAGATTATGGCCTGGTGGAAAATTCTACTGATCGGACTGCTGGTTCTTGTGCTGGGTGGCGCAGGCGTTGCCTGGTATGTCATGAACTATGTTGAACTCGACATATACGTGCCGCTGTACACTGAAAACTGCGCTGGCTGCCATGGCAAACAGATGCAAGGCACTGATCGCGGAGTTGCGCTGCTTGGTGGTCCGCTTGAGCGCGGCGACAGCGTCGATGAACTGCAGGTCAGCATTCGTCAGGCACATTCTGAACTAGGCAATCCGGCATTTGCGGATGTGCTTTCAGACGTTCAGGTGAAAGGGCTGGCGATCTATATCGGTGAGCGCCGTATGGGTCAGCATTTCACGGATTTCCGCTTTGATCGGGACGTTGAGGTTCCGCAAGAACTGCAGATCAGCGAGAAACACAACTTTCAAATTCATACCGTCGCGGAAGGTCTCGACCCAATGGTGTTCAGTATTGAGCCGTTGCCGGATGGTTCAATGCTGCTGACAGAAAAAGAGCGCGGCTTATCTATCGTGTCAGCCGATGGGGTTCAGTCTGATCTGATTGTCGGTACCCCGGAGATGGGCAGCTCAGTAGATATCATGGGCATTCAGTATGGGTCTGGCTGGCTGCTGGACGTTGCCATACATCCGCAGTACGAAGAGAACGGCTGGATCTATCTGCATTACACGCATATCTGTGGTGACGAATGTGGTACCTCTATGCTGTCAGCGACCATGAACCGTCTGGACCGTGGTCGTATCAGAGATGGGCAATGGGTCGATGTGCAGACCGTCTGGCAGGCGCCGGTAGAATTTTATTCTCCAACACCAGACACCGGCGCCGGTGGGCGCATCGCTTTTGATGATTCAGGTCATGTCTTTATGTCGCTGGGCATCAAATCCGCTGATGGTGGTAATGACACTACGCCGCAGGATTTAAGCCTGCCGTACGGCAAAATACTGCGTTTGCAGGATGACGGTACTATTCCCCTGGATAACCCCTATTTTGTCTCAGCTCAGGAAGGCAGCGTTTCTGCAAGTGCGGTCACTCCTGCGATATGGAGTTATGGGCACCGCAGTCCTCAGGGTCTGGAGTGGCATCCGGAGCGCGGCACGGTCTGGGATTCAGAAATGGGGCCGCGGGGTGGTGATGAGCTTAATGAACTGTTACCCGGGCGCAACTATGGGTGGCCGTATGTGTCCGGCGGGCTCGAATATTCGGGTAGCGTAGTGGCGCGACACAAACCCAAAGCTATCGAGTTTGACGAAAACGCTGCCGAATACAGCCTGGTGGATATCACTCCATCACCGGCGATATCCAGCTTTGCCTTCTACACCG
>CBDUMB010000619.1:0-1956 GCA_965368205.1 uncultured Pseudomonadaceae bacterium
GGTGACCCCTCATACGGCAGGTTGACCAAAGTCCCCGAGCCCGCAGGCGGCGTCACGTGGCTGCACGTTATGGCACCTCTGGTGCTGCTGGTATTGACCCGGTTTGGCATTCCCGTGAGTACAACGTTTCTGGTCTTGAGCGTATTTGCGCCCGGCAACATCGAATCAATGTTGCTGAAATCCGTGTCCGGCTATGCCGTGGCTTTTATTGCCGCTTTCCTGCTCTATCTGATGATTCGTAAAACCGTTAAATATCTGATGGATACCAGTGAGGAAGACGCGCCAGGCTATTGGTACGCCATTCAGTGGGCTTCTACCGCGTTTTTGTGGAGTCAGTGGTTAATCCAGGACCTTGCAAACATCTTTGTGTTCCTGCCGCGGGAATTGTCCGTCAGCTGGATTGCTTTTGGCACAGCCCTGCTGGTAGTGATGCAGGGTGTGATTTTTTATCAGGCTGGCGGTCGCATTCAGAAAATTGTGACCTCAAAATCTAACGTCAGCGATGTTCGCTCTGCCGCCATCATCAACTTTGTTTACGGTTTGATTCTGCTGGTGTTCAAAGAGTGGAGCAATATGCCAATGAGCACCACATGGGTGTTTCTGGGCCTGCTGGCGGGTCGGGAAATTGCGATCGCCCTGCAAATTGAGGGCCGCACCGTCCGCCAAGCTGCGGGGCTGATTGGCATGGATGCTGCCAAAGCGGGCACCGGGCTTGTGGTCAGTGTCCTGCTCGCAGGGTTAGGCATCTGGGTTGGCATCTGAAGCGGTTTCAGACCGCTGGAACAGGCACAAAAAAGAGGGCTACTGCCCTCTTCTTCCTTAACTGATATCCCAACCCGAACGGGCTGAATCGCTAGTCTTGACCCGCGTATGCGGTGAGCTCGTAACCACGGTTGACCATACACTGCTTGTAGGCCACAAAACTCTGGCTACCCGCTTCATAGGCTTTGTTGTTTGATTGTGCATCGGCCTGCATCTGACAACGCGCATGATCATTGCGATATTGGACCTCATCTGCTGCAGTGGTCGATTCCCAGCGATGAGTTGGGCTCTGAGTGCTGTTAGAGGTCATACAGCCAGTGGCCAGCCCCGCTAACAAAATCATTAATAGTGTCTGTTTCATAATCTTTCTCCTGCGCCTGCGTGGGAGGCCGCTAAAATTTGCTTAAGAGGCCGACAAAATGACCTCGTGCTCCCCTTCCAAGTGTTCTTTCCTAGGTGTTTTATTCCTATGTCACTGCTTTATAAAGGTTCGTATTGTTACAGTAATATGACAGTCGTGTGACAACTATAGAGTGTTAGACAGAAAAAGCAAAAAAAAGATAAAAAATCCTATGGAACTATTTTCCTAACAAACGTAGGATTTTGTTTCCGCACGAGGTGCTGCAGAAGATCCACGACCCGGCATGAAGAAGTATCCGCCAACCCCGGAAGAGCTGAGAGAGTGGATGGACCGCAAAGGTTTATCAAATAAAGATGTGGCCAAAGCCCTGCACTTGTCAGATGGCCGAGTAGTGCGGTTCTGGACGTCAAAGAAGGACGCGCGCCCTATTCCTTACCCCAGCTGGTACACCCTACGCCACAAGTTTGGCAAATAGCTCAGCGCTTATGGCCACCGCTCTGTAACCCCCTTTTCAGGGTTGGCCAGGCAACGGACAGGTATAACGTCATAGACCAAAGCGTCATGAATGCAGCCACATACAGCAAGATGTAGGCGCCGATCACCCACAGTGCATCAAGCACCGGTGGGTAAGCAAGCAACATGAAAATGGCAATCATCTGGATGGTGGTTTTGACCTTACCCAGAATATTTACCGCGACTTCTCCTGAACTGTTCATTTCTGCCATCCATTCACGCAGAGCACTGATGACAATTTCACGACCAACAATAATTAACGCCGGCAGCGTCAGCCAGACGTTACTGTGGTTAGCAATCAAGAGCACCAGAGCGCTGAC
>CBDUMB010000620.1:0-1950 GCA_965368205.1 uncultured Pseudomonadaceae bacterium
ATAATCCACAGTCGGCGTGCTGCTGGCAAGGCAATTATGATTGTGTCAGCTGCGTCGCCACGCCATTATGTGGCCTCAATTTGGGGAGGACTGATTATGAAAGCACTGAAAATCATTGGCATTCTGTTTGTAGTGTACGTTGGCATTGTGGTGGCGTTTGAAACCTGGCTGGGTATTGCGCAGCCTTATGGTGAAGGCATGATGATCATCACTACCACAGACGACAGCGGCGAGCGTAAGCCGCGGGTAGTTGCCAAACTTGAAAGTGACGGCAACCTTTATGTCGCGGTCAATCACTGGCCTCGCGCCTGGTACAACCAGATCTTAGACAATCCGGCGGTGACGGTGACCATTGATGATGTAGAGAATCCCTACCAGGCCGTGGAAGTGACTGGAGCGGAATATGTTCGGGTAGACGCAGAGCACAGTCTGCCAACGGCATTTCGAATTCTTACCGGCTTTCCACCTCGCTACCTGTTGCGTTTGGATCCACGTGACAGTAACACCTGAGGCCTGAAACGATGCAGGAACTACACGTAGATATCTCTCGCCCAGACGGGCAGATGAATACCTTCATTACCGCGCCAGAGCGACATGGTCCGCATCCGGTTATTATCTTTTTAATGGATGCGCCGGGTAAACGTGAAGAGCTGCACGACATGGCGCGACGGATTGCAACGGTTGGTTACTACGTGATGTTGCCGAACCTGTATTACCGCCGCACGCGCGAATTTGTGATGGCGCCGGACAAACGCGAAGAGATGTTTGGTCATATGAATTCTCTGAGTAACGCCATGGTTTGTGAAGACGTTGCTGCGCTGTTTGATTTTGCGTCGGCTGACGCAAATGCTGCTGACGGCCCCGCGGGTTGTGTTGGCTATTGTATGAGTGGCCCCTTTGCGTTTGCCGCTGCTGCAGCCTTTCCTGAACGCCTTGCGGCCAGCGCTTCTTTTCATGGTGTCCGCCTCTACAGCGATGCGTCAGACTCGCCGCATCTGGATGCGGATAAAATCAAAGGTGAGGTATATTTCGGCTGTGCGGAAACTGACGAGTGGGCGCCACCTGAGATGGTGCAGGGGTTAGATAACTATCTTGCAGGCACGGGTATGCGCTACGAAGTGGAATGGTATCCCGACACGCTGCACGGCTTTGTTTTTCCACTGCGCGAAGGCATCTATGAAAAGGCTTCGGCAGAACGTCATTGGGAGCGGTTGTTTGCGCTATTTGCCCGGAACGGTGTCAGTCCTGCTCATTGATTGCTGTTGAAGTAACGGGTCTGACTCGATAGCTGCCAGTTCCTGCAGGAAGAGCTGGTGCAATTTTATGGCCAGCTGCGATTGCTGCTCTATCAGGTTGAACAATTCCAAAGGGTCAGTTGCCAGATCAAACAAGGCACGCGGTTGCTGTTGTGCATCAAGCAACAGTTTCCAGTCGGCAGACCGGATGGCGTATTCAAGCGGTGACTCAGAGGGTAGTGCCCACAGAAACGAGCGCAGCTGGACAGGTGAGTTGCTTTCTCTCTGCAGTAAAGTGCTGCTCATGTTCTGGCCGTCTATGGGCCGGTCCGTTGGTAAGGCGATATCGAGCCAGGTGAGTAACGTGCTGAACAGGTCGGTGCCAACCATGGGGGTTGAGACGCTGCTGTCTGCGGGGATTCTGCCCGGGTAGCGAATAATTGCCGGAACCCGAATGCCACCTTCGTAAAGGTAGTGTTTTCTGCCCCTGAATCCGCCTGTGCTACCGTAGGCGTTAACTTCCCACCAGTTGATCCAGTCGCTGGTCACCGGTCCATTATCACTGGCAAACACAACAATGGTGTTCTGCTCTATGTCGGGTTGCGCGTGCAGCCACTCAAGCACGCGCCCAATCTGCGCATCCATATAAGTTACGTTGGCATAATACTCACCTGGGCCTCGAGGGATGAGTTTGTCTTTTGGTGGTTCCGCCGTG
>CBDUMB010000621.1:0-1945 GCA_965368205.1 uncultured Pseudomonadaceae bacterium
CAAGAAACGACCCAGATGCTTGAATTGTTGGGAATTCAGATTCACGGGATCGTTCATCGCCCAGACAAGTCGGACTTCAAGAATTTCAAACCGGCCGAGAGATTTGCGGACCAGCTTGTCACGGTTGGCGATCCGATCAGTCTGTCGGTCATTTTTGAAGTCCAACTGGAAGTTGCCAAAGCCAAACCTGCTGCTTGGGTCGGGTATGTGGCCTCGGCTTTTCACTTGTACGGAGTCCCGTGTCTGCTTGTCGTGTTGACCAACAAACGTCGAGTTGAGAAGTGGGCAAGCCTGCCCATCGAGGCGTCCTACGGTCAACCGATCACGCTCCGCGTTTTGGGGCCATCAAATTTCCCCAAATTTTTTGACGCGGAATTGGTGCATCAGGTGCCAGGTTTGGGGGTGATTTGCGCTTTGATTATGATGTGGGTCGTAACCTGACCACAGCGTTGACTATTCGCTACGAAGAACGCGACAGCGATGGCACCGCGATTACCAACAACTATGATGCCTGGTCTGCGCTCATTACCTTAAGCTATTCGCTGTTTAGCGGAGCTACGCGCTAGCCCAAGGCTAGCGCACACTACACCACGGCAGGCTTACAACGCCTGCCTGACTATCTCCTGGGATAACGCGCTTTCCTCTCCATCGATGTCCACTGCGGTCATCGCTATGTAGTAGCTGCCGACCGGCAGTTCCAGCACATGATTCCTCTGATTGCCCGCAACGTCGATGATGACATCGTAGTTGCGGCTGAAGTCGCCGTAGTGAATGCGATAAGTTGCTATGCCATCAACCGGGGTGCCGTCGACGTTTTCCGTCGGCGCCTGCCAGCTGATCTGCAGCGATCCCAGTACGGATACGCTGAGCATCTGCACAACACTGCCACCTTCACCTTCGCAGCGCAGCGTGAAGGTACTTTCATTCTGAATGTTGTCCACTCGGATACTACCGGAAGTTGATCTGCTTCCCGACCAGCTTCCTGACGCGGTACAAGATGTCGTGTTCGCCGACGACCAGGTCAGGTTGACGCTGCCACCAGAGGAAATCAGATCATCATCCACGCTGAAGCTCAACGTCGGTTCTGGCGCTGGCTCAGGCTCTGGTTGAGGCTCAGGCTCTGGTTGAGGTTCTGGCGCTGGTTGAGGTTCTGGCTCTGGTTGAGGCTGTGGCTCCGGTTGGGGCTCAGGTTCCGGTTCAGGCGCGTTCAAAATAGATACATCTACCGTGACACCGTTCGCTCCACCTAAACCAAAACAGGTCAGTTTGAACAGGGTGCGCTCATTCAATTGCTGTGTTCTAAAAGTGCCCTGCAGCCCCCGCTCGCCAGACCAGCCTTCCGAGGCCAGACACTGATCCGCATTGCTGGTGGCCCAGCTCAACGTTGTTCTTGAGTTAGCTTCAATAGTGCTGGGATCAGCGCTGAATGATATAAACGGCGGTGATGACGCTGGCTGGCTCTGTTGTCTGGCGTTGATTTGATTGACGGCACTGGCATCTGCTAAAGCTACGCGCTCGGGCAGATCAACCAACATGTTCTGGTTTGATGTACTGAACACGGATTGCACACGCACGCGTACATTGCCTGGTGCAGCATCCGCCAGAGGTGTCATCAACTCAGACAGAACCGGGTCTGCATAAACACCCTGCAATACTGCCAGGCTGCCCAGGGTTTTAGTGATGCCAGACGCACTGAGCGGCACAAGATTAACATCGGCGGTGGCGACATCAGGCATGATTGTACGAATCGCTGCATTCATGGCACCCGTTGCGTCCTGATTATCCACTTCCAGACGTCCAGCCAGTACTTCTAAGCGCACACCCGCTTCGGCGGCTTTCGCAACGGCCAGAACACGCCCGTCATCAGCTGTGGTTTCACCACTGGTACGCCCATCCATGGCCCCATCGGCAAGATCACAGGCTAACACCGAGACGATGTCATCAA
>CBDUMB010000622.1:0-1941 GCA_965368205.1 uncultured Pseudomonadaceae bacterium
GCCGACGTAAAAACGAAAAGCTGAGAATACGGCGTCAGATTGAGGAGTGGAGTGATCTCCGCCGCCGCCGCGAGGAAACTGACTACCTGCATTAAGTAAGGGAGGCCTGGAGCAGCAGCGCCGTACTCAAACCGCTGTTGCTGTTGTAGGCACTGTGTGCGGTCCCGCGCCTGGTTGTACTTTATCTGAGCCGGCTTCTCTATGGCACGTGATCATGTCGTTGTCGTCCAAGGTTGACTGGCATGCTAATGTTTGTGTTGGGGGCAATATTTGTCCTTAACCCGCTACTAGGTCATTTCTGTCGGCGTATGGGTGTGCCTGTGTCGGTGGGCTACATTGTGCTGGGCCTGCTGCTGGGTGCGCTTCTGCGCCAATTTGATTTGCAAAGCACCGATTTTGACAGTGTCTTTGCGGCGCTGGGCAGCCTTGGAGTGGTCGCTTTGCTGTTTCGCGTTGGGCTCCGGAGTCATACCAGCGCGCTGCTGGAAAAACTACCGGCTGCAAGCCTGATCTGGGTTTGCAATGTTGTAGGTAGCTTGTTAGTCGGTTTTTTTGTTGCCCACTTCATGCTGTCCTGGTCGATTGAAACGAGCCTGATTATAGCCGTGGCGTTCAGCGCGACCAGCGTTGCGGTGTCTGTGGCGGTGTGGGACGAGACTGGCAGGCTTGCCAGCAGTGAAGGCCAGATGTTAGTTGACGTGGCGGAGCTGGATGATCTGTCTGCGGCGATATTGCTTGCCGTTCTGATCGGTGTTCTGCCTGCAATGCTGGCTGGGCAAGTTGATATCTGGTCCCAGGTTGGATCTGCGTCACTGATTATTTTCGGCAAGCTTGCGGTGTTCATGTCAGGTTGTTACCTGTTTGCGTTCTTTCTCGAAAAGCGGTTTACCAGTTTTAACGCGCGACTCAGTGAATCTGAGTCGATTATGACAATATCCGTTCTTGGTGCTGGTCTGGCAATTGCGGCACTGGCGGATGCCTTAGGATTTTCACTGGCTATAGGTGCCTTGTTTGCAGGGTTGGCCTTCAGCCGGGATCCCGATGCTGTGCGTACAGACGGGCGCTTCAGCTATATCTATGATCTGTTAACACCATTTTTTCTTTATACACATTGGTATGCAAACGGATGTAGGTGCGCTTTTCACCGCGCTGGATATCGGGCTTGTGCTTTTTGTTGCAGCTGCGGGTGTAAAGGTTGTGAGCACAGCGCTTCCCGCTTTGCTGTCCATGAATCGGACCCACGCACTGATGCTTGGTTTAAGTATGGTGCCGCGCGCCGAAATTGCGCTGGTGGTGATGTACACCTGTAGCGCTATCGATCCTGCGCTTGTGCCTGACGATGTGTTTGCCAGTATGGTACTGGTCTCACTGGCGACCTGTATTGTTGCGCCGGTGATGTTAAGAAAGATGATGTCTGATCAGGTTTGATACGCCTTATTTATTGCCATTTAGCGACGACGCAAATCGCAGGCGAGGATTTAAGCGCTAAAGTGTGTGTCGCTATGTTCTCCAGACCGATGTCGTGCAGCAGGGCTTTAAGCTCGGCTGCTGTATCCTGTGCTTTATCTATGGAGACTTTCGCGCCTCTGGGTTGGTAGGTAATGGCTAACGTTCCGCTGGGTTTCAGATGATTACAAAGCAGATGCAGTGTGTGGTGGTTCAAGCCGTTGAATTGCAGCGAGTTAACCGCAAAAATTTTGTCATAGCGCTCTGGCAGAGTTGTCAGTCTGGAAATATCAGCGGCAATCAGTTTTAACCGGCCTTGTGCAAGAGCGCTTTTGTTTCTGCGCCCAGATGCTTCTAACATCAGCTCTGAGTGGTCAATTGCAGAGACCCGGCCGTGAGTTACCGTAGCCAGAATATGGCGCAGCGTCTCACCAGGTCCCGGCCCGATTTCCAGCACGCTGTCACCACATTTAAGTTCGAGCAGTTCTGCAGTCC
>CBDUMB010000623.1:0-1941 GCA_965368205.1 uncultured Pseudomonadaceae bacterium
CATCAAATAACCTGAACTCAACCAGGATCTCACCCAGGGCTGCACGCACCACTGCTTCCACCTCTGCGGCGGTAACCGCCTTATCGACCACCACAGCAAAATCCCGTCGCACGCTGGGATAGCGTGATAAGCCGGTAAATACACGCCGAGGCCGCGACAGGATGCTCTGCGCATCCAGCTCAAAGACATACACACCACTCAACTCCAGGCGGTTTTCAACTTCGGGATGCAAACGCCCGAAACGACCGATGGATTGACCGTCAACCAGCAGATTTGCGCTCTGCCCTGGATGCAGCACCGTGTCATCCGCCCGTTCAACCTGCACATTAGACAATCCCGCCCAGTTGCAGAGATCATCTACCAGACCTTTGAGGTCATAGAAATCGACATTGTCACTGCCCGCATGCCAGTTTTGCGCCTGGCGTCGTCCCCATAACAGGCCAGCCACCATCATGCGCTGCTTAAGCCCCTGGGAATCTGGCAAAAAGGTCTGGCCAACTTCGAATATCCGCACCTGATCCTGCTGTCGTGCCCTGTTGTTCTGCGCGGCATCCACGAGGCCCGGCAGCATGTTGGTACGCATAACAGACTGTTCCGAAGACATGGGGTTTGCCAGTGCAAGAGGGGCCACCTGTGGGTCAAGCAGGTCCTGCAAGGCTGGGTCTATGAAGGTGTAGGTGATCACTTCCTGTAACCCCAGGCCTGCCAGGTGGCGCTTCAGCGCGGCCTCTGAGTTCTGCTCTATATCAATAGAGCGCAATTCGAGCGCTGCGGTCGGGTTCTTACTGGGTATGTTGTTGTAGCCGAAGATCCTGCAGATCTCTTCTACAAGGTCGGCCTCTATGGCGATATCAAACCGATGACTGGGCGGCACAATGGTCCAGCTTAAATCACCACCTGTGTCGCTGCGCTCGATGACTTTGAAATCTAACCGCGCAAAGGCGTCGTCTACCTGCTGAGCCTCAACTGCGGTGCCCAGCAGCTGCTGTAAACGACGCTGGCGCAAGGTCACGGGCTGCGCACTGGGCAGTTGTTCACTGGCCAGCACTTCCGTCACCGGACCGGGCTCACCACCGACAATTTCAATCAGCAACTGCGTGGCACGCTCCATCGCCATAGCCTGCAGTTCATAGTCCACACCACGCTCATAACGATGGGATGCATCGGTATGCAAACCATAACGTCGCGCAGTGCCTGCAATGGCCAGCGGGCTGAAAAAGGCACACTCAAGAAACAGATCTTCGGTGTTTGTCTGCACACCGCTGCGCTCACCACCCATGACACCCGCGATCGCAACCGGCCCATTGGCGTCCGTGATCAACAGGGTCTGCTCATCAAGATCTACGTCTTGGCCGTCCAACAACGTCAGTTTGTCGCCTGCCACCGCGTTGCGGACAACAATGCCATCGGAGATCTGGTTCAGATCAAACGCATGCATGGGTTGGCCGAGCTCAATCAGCACATAGTTGGTCACATCTACAGCAGGGTCGATACTGCGTAGACCACATCGTCGCAGGCGCTCGCGCATCCAGGCCGGTGTGGGTTTACTTAGATCGATGCCTTTGATCACACGGCCGAGGTAGCGCGGGCACCCCTCAGGGTTAGCCAGCTCAACCGGAAAGGTTTCATTATGGGTGGCCGCAACAGGATTTACCTGCGGATAAGCCACCGCCAGATTGTTGAGCACGCCCACCTCACGGGCCAAACCCCGCAAACTCAGACAGTCCCCGCGGTTGGGTGTCAGATCAACATCAACCGTGACGTCGTCCAACGCGTAGGCAGCAAAAAAATCAGCACCCACGGGAAGCGCTTCGGGCAGTTCCAGAATGCCATCATGGTCATCACCCAGCCCAAGCTCAGCGGCGCTACACAACATGCCAAACGATTCAACGCCGCGCAGCTTTGCTTTTTTAATTTTGAAGTTGTCGGGCAACACCGCAC
>CBDUMB010000624.1:0-1938 GCA_965368205.1 uncultured Pseudomonadaceae bacterium
GCAGCCAGTGTAAGTGAGCGCCGCTCTCCAGGCGATGAAAAAAGCGTGCGAGGCGTGGGTGTTTGTTAAGCGTGCGCTTCATTTGGGGTGAAAGACTGGCAAAGCAGGCCAGCGCAAGCAGAATAAAGAGAAAACCGGGCACGATGGGGATAACCAGTCCTACCAGGCCGAGAACCAGACTTGCACAACCGAGTAGAAACAGCACAACAACTCTCACGGGCTCACTCCAAAGGTAACTATTGACGTACGTTGTCCCTCAAAGCAATTTCAATGCCAGTCTTCAAATGAGCCATAACTTATTGTTATTTATCTATATTTAACCTTAGTATGATTCGAGATTCTTGCTGGCGTGGTCAACTTGGCCACAACATGGTGACATCGGTAAATTCTTTACAACCTGTTACGTTGTTATCACGGGGTGCGCGCAGCGTCTGAGTTAAGGTGTAAGCCGTGACTTTTGGAGTAATTTATCGTGCAGAATTTGGTAGGAAGGCAGTTCACAATCAACGAATGCGACTATGCCGTGGTTGATGTAAGAAACATACGCGGCGATGCAATGGTCTATGCAGAGCCGCTGAATACCAAGGCAGGTCCGGGCCGGGCTGCGTTCCGCTATGTTGATATTGAGCCCACCCTGAATGCCCAGCAAGGGGCGCTGCCGGATGCCACGCCTGGCTCCGCTTAACAGCAGTATTACCGGTATCAACCCCATCTAAGTTACTGTTTTCAAGCGCTATGTTGTGATGTATGTCGACTCAAGCAAAACCTGAAATCGCTACCATTAGTTGCAGCGGGATGACACTCGATGATTCCTGCACATTGTCATTAAGGGTGGTCGAAAACATGCCAAACGGTGGCCAACAAGAAGTGGTCATGTTGTTCAACAACGAAGGTAGTGTCATGGCTGAAATGTATTTCAGCACCTTTGAGCGTTTGTTGAATGGAGACAACACATTAGAAGGGCACGCAGCCAGCGTGGTCAAAGCGGCTTACTGCGTGGTGGGTAACGGCTTGGCGGTGCGCGGCGCGGTGTTTTTCCTGTTTTCCGTCAATGAAGAAGGCTTCATAGACCCTTCGTTCAACCTGCCGCTGCGTTATCTGGTGCAACAGGCAGGCGTTGCAGAAGACCTGGGACAAGGCGGCATTCGGAAAGCTTCTCGCGGGCAGTGTCCGGTGCCCTGGCATGCGGTCAATTTATGGGAACCTGAAGCTGAGAAAGGCTTGTCACAGGTGCAAAGCCGAATCTACAGAAACAAGCTGAAGCTGAAAAATTCGACTGGCTGCCGAGATGAAGACTTCTTCCCTCCCCAGGCCCTCACCATAGAGCTGAGTGCTTCGGATTCTCGGCAAGACGTAGACTATCAATTACAGGGAAATGGCTTTGCCAACCTCACAAACACAGATGAGCGCCAAGCTCAGGACA
This sequence comes from uncultured Pseudomonadaceae bacterium, assembly GCA_965368205.1. Taxonomy (GTDB): domain Bacteria; phylum Pseudomonadota; class Gammaproteobacteria; order Pseudomonadales; family Azotimanducaceae; genus UBA4421. The sequence continues at coordinate 1,424 of CBDUMB010000624.1, forward strand.
AAACTCAACTGTTTGCAGCTAAGCTGACAGAAGTTTTCGGGGATGCTGGCAAACTGTCACTGCAGGATCTGATACGCTTGCATACGGAGCAGCTTGAACAGGCGAAACTGCAATACCGCGAGCAATTGGATGCTCAGCAGATGAGCTACCTGGATCAACTGCGTTGTGCCCGCGAAGAGATCCATGAGCTGAAAGTAACGCTTCGCCAGGAGCAGGGGCGTAATCGCCGGCTTCAGCAGATGTTACGAGGTGACATCTAACCGTCAGCACCAATCGGGGTTCAACCCAACGTGATTGAGATTGAAATTTTTTCAGATGTGATCTGCCCCTGGTGTTTTATCGGCAAGGCGCGTCTGGATGCCGTGCTGCGAACCGCTGTTGGCGAAGGTATCAAACTGCGCTGGCGGCCTTACCAGCTGCAACCCCAAATACCCCCGGAAGGGCTCGATCGCGGGCTTTATCTCACTCGCCGCTATGGTGCACAGGCTGACTTGGCAAAGGTCCCTGAACGTATT
>CBDUMB010000625.1:0-1927 GCA_965368205.1 uncultured Pseudomonadaceae bacterium
AAACCAAACCCTTCGATGCCCAGAGCATCCTGAACTTCGATGGCTATGGCCGGGTATGAGCGCTGGGTATACGCACACGAGACAATGACCATATCAATGTCGGCGCTGGTTTTATTAGCCTGAGCCATCGCCGCTTTCGCCGCATGTACAGCCATTTCCGCCTGATGTGACAATTCGTCATCGCTGCGTTCAGACAACACCGGACGCATGCGTTCTATATCCAGAATACCTTCTTTGGCGTACACGTAACGCTGCGTGATGCCGCTGGCTGTTTCTATAAAAGCCACGCTGGATAGGGGCTTTTCCGCCACTTCACCGGCGCTGATGGCCGCCGCATTGGCTTCATTAAACGCGGTTGCATAGGCATTGTACGAAGTGACAAGCTCTTCGTTGGTGATAATGTGATCAGGCTTCCACAAGCCTGTACCGCTAATGACAACTGGGTGCATAGTGTTCTTCTTGTTCGTATGGGGTTTGTTCTTGTCTTTACTGACCTTGTTGAAAGTCGTGCTTGCGTAACTGCAGGGGCCTGCCTACGTCGGCAGACTGGACCATTCCGGCTCTGTCAAAGGCCGCGCCTGGTCTTCAATCATAACCGGAAAGCCGTCTTCAATGGGGTAGGCCAGCCGGCTGACACGACACCACAATTCCTGTTGCTCACTTTTATAGTGCAGTTGAGCTTTGCTCACGGGGCAAACCAACATTTCCAGGAGTTTTGAATCCATCTCGCGTTCCCGTCTCAGCTTTTAAAGGGATTATTCAGCACAATCGTTTCATTACGATCGGGGCCGGTCGAGATAATGTCAATAGGTGCACCCACTGCCTCCTCGATACGCGCAATGTAAGCTTGCGCCGCTTTGGGCAGCACCTTCAAGCCGCTGGCGCCGACAGTGGACTCCTGCCAACCAGGCAGTTCTTCATAAATAGGGGTTACCGCAGAATAATATTCACTGCCAAACTGGGCGGTGCCGACACTGCCGTCCGGATCCTGATACCCCACACAAATCTTAATGGTTTCCATGCCATCCAACACATCAAGCTTGGTGAGGCACAACCCTGTAATGCTGTTGATCTGTACCGCCTGCCGCAGCGCCACTGCATCAAACCAGCCACAACGCCGCGGACGGCCGGTGGTAGAGCCAAATTCGTTACCCCGTTCTGCCAGCTTTGCACCCACATCGTCAAACAGCTCTGTGGGAAAAGGGCCTGAACCGACGCGAGTCGAATACGCTTTGGTAATACCCAGCACGTAGTCGAGATACATGGGGCCAAAGCCGCTGCCGACAGCGGTGCCGCCAGCTGTGGTGTTGGACGAGGTGACATAGGGATAGGTGCCAAGATCGATATCCAGCAACGCGCCCTGAGCGCCTTCAAACAGAAGGTTTTTGCCTTGTTCACGCAGGCCGTGCAACAAAGGTACAACATCGCAGACCATCGGTTTCAGCTGCTCTGCCACCATGGCGCACTCATCCAGCGTCTGCTGAAAATCCACCGCCGGCTTTTTGTAATAGTTAGTCAACATGAAGTTGTGATACTCCATGACTTCGTTTAACTGGGCGGCAAAATTCTGCCAGTAAAAAAGATCCCCTATGCGCAGGCCACGCCGGGCAGCTTTGTCTTCGTAGGCTGGGCCTATGCCACGACCCGTCGTACCAATTTTTTTCAGGCCACGCGCTTCTTCCCGGGCCAGATCAAGCTGGACATGGTGCGGCAGAATGATAGGACAGGCTGGCGATATACGTAGCCGCTGTCGGACCGGAACGCCGCGCGCTTCCAGTTCGACAACTTCCTTAAGCAGCGCGTTGGGTTCAATCACCACGCCGTTGCCAATAACACACTGGACATCAGGCCGCAGAATGCCGGACGGGATAACATGCAGCACAGTCTTCTCACCGTCGATGACCAGCGTATGGCCGGCATTGTGACC
>CBDUMB010000626.1:0-1926 GCA_965368205.1 uncultured Pseudomonadaceae bacterium
GGCGCTGGCGCAGTTCCCTCACTCGAAACGATACGGGCAACGGTGCCTGTGAAGTGATCTGGGTGGAATCGTTTTCCCTGATCTAGGCTGGACGCCTCGCAGAGAGGTACGGGTTGTGGGAAACGTTTCATAACCCGCTTTCGAGCTATGAAACGTTAATCAAATCAGAAGGTTATGAGGCCTTTAGAACTTCCAGCCTAAGCCAATCATGTACACGAAGGGGTCGATTTCCACTTCGGTGGTGATGCGGTTGGCCGCAAATTCAAACTCGGCGTCGGTGTCGATGTCGATCCACCAGATGCCGGCGTTGAAGTACATGTTTTCGGTCAGTTTGTAGTCGAAGCCAGCCTGGACCGCGAGTCCGAAAGACGGGTCCAACTCAAGTGAACCTCTGCCCAGAACACCTTCCAGCTGTGAATCAACTTCTTCGTCGAAGAACAGGGTGTAGTTCAAGCCCGCGCCAAAGTAGGGTTGGAACTTGCTGTCGGATGCAGCAGGGAACCACAGCAGAGAGACGGTGGGTGGCAAGTGTGTGGTCTTACCCGCATCAACTGTACCCAGGCCCAGGTCGCCGGTAGAGGCGCTGATGTCGTGGGTGAAGGGCGTTGAGGCAAGCACGTCAACAGCCCAGTCGTTGGTCAGCATGTAGGTGAAGGTCAGGCCAAGCTGGGTGTCGTCGTCAACGTCAGCTGAAGACCGTCCGATTGCGGTTCCATCCAGGATCAGGGCCGAGCTGCTGGCGTCGGGAGAGACGTTGGCGATACCGCCGCGAATGATGAAGTCGCCGGCCTCATGAGCCTGGGTCTGAACCGTTGTGCCCAGCATCGCAAGGGTGGCTAAAGTCAGAATTGCGCGCATATTAAAATCTCCAGAAGTTGGATATCAAAGTTAAAAATCGGTGATCAAAGCGCCCTGGGATGCAGGGCGCATACGAGTGGCAGTTGCTGCCGGAGTGTTAGCTGGCGGGTACGTCCATGAAGGTGACTTCGCCACTTGTCAGGTCATACATCGCGCCGACGACCATGATCTTGCCCGAATTTTCCAGTGCGGCGATGACCGGGCTGCGCTCACGGATGTCTTTAACGGTTTTGATCACATTTTCTTCGGCAATCTCATCCATATGTGGTGCAGCGCAGACGTCTTTGCCCGGATGTTTTGCTTTGACCAGATCAACTGCGGGTGTGATCTCGGTGAGCAGCTGTGTCAGATTGCCCAGCTTGGCATTGGCACAGGCACCACCTACGGCGCCACAGGACGTATGACCCATCACAACAATCAGTTTGGTACCGCTGAGTTCGGTGGCGAATTCGAAGCTACCCAGCATGTGGTTGTCTTCGATGTTGCCAGCCACGCGGCCGACAAAAACGTCACCAATGCCCTGGTCGAAAACGATTTCGGGTGGGATGCGAGAGTCCAGACACGACAGGATGGTGGCGTAGGGCTGCTGGCCCGAGCTGGTTTTCGCGATTTGCTTCTCGAAATCCTGGTTAATGACATCGCCAGTCACGAAACGCTCATTGCCGGATTTCAGGGCGTCCAGGGCCTGCTGGGGCGTGGTGATTTTTGATTCATCCACTTCAAAAGCCATAGCTGAGCTCATCACAAAAAGAGTTAGGAGCGAAACAAGGGTTTTCATACAGTCTTCCAGTTGTTGTAATTTTCCAATGGCGCGCACTCTAGAGACATTCGATGCGTGCAACCATTCGCAATTAGTTTTGTAATGCATCGGCAATCTTGAACTGCTCTTTGGAAACCCTGGTAGCAGGGCAGGTTGCTTGTTGATAGCGTGGCGTAACGAAGTTGAGCAGGTGGTGATGTTGAAGTTAGTTCTGGCGGGTTTGTTGTTACTGCAATACGTCTCCCTGCAGGCGCAGACGAGCCCAGAAACGCCTGTTGTGGTGCGTGTGGCGAGTTTTAACGTCTATA
>CBDUMB010000627.1:0-1909 GCA_965368205.1 uncultured Pseudomonadaceae bacterium
GAAACAGTAAATCGGCATCTTTGGCTGCCGCAAAGAGTGTGTCTGCTGCATTGGTATCACCAGAGATCACCACGGACCGTCCGCGGTAGTCCACGCGGTAGCCAACGGCTGGCTCAATGGGGGGATGTTCTACGGTAAACGAGGTGATGGTCAGCTTGTCGTCCTGCCAAACCACAGCATCGGTTGCGATTGTGTTGGCCTGCATGAAACCGCGCTCCGGTGCCAGCATGTCGCTGCCGTGATGCGCGGTGCGGTAGCTGCGGTCGAGTTGAAAGGCTGTGTTAAACCCAGCAACCACAGTTTCGACACCTGCTGGACCGTAGACTTGTAGTGGTCCAGGACGCGCCTGCACCCACGATGCCAAATTGACATCGGGCAGGGCAGCGATGTGATCCGAATGATAGTGCGTCAGAAAAACTCCGGTTATGCGGCCCAGCGGCAAGCGTGCTTGTGCGATGCGCGTGGGTGAACGCGCGCCAACGTCAAACAGAAAAAGATGTTCTGGTGTAACAACAGCAATACAGGCCTGTGCCCGGTTGGGGTCGTTACCTAACGGAGAGGCGCTGCCGCATACCACAACCCGCAGGCCGTCGAACTTTTCGGCAGCTTGGCTCATATTCGCGGTGGCCGCGCGCTTGAACAATGCGTCCTGTCCGGTGGCAGTGTTGAAGACAAATGCCGCGGCAGCACCGATGAGCACCGCGAGAATGAGTATTCCGATAAGTATCTTTTTCATTCGAGGTCCTTAAAAAATTATGCTGTCGCAGCCTGTGCCAGCGAGTATGTCATCAACCTGGGATTTTGCACTGGCGTCGAGTTGTTGATACTCAGCATTGATCCATTGCAGGCACTTCGCCTGGTAGGGGAAAGTGGGTTGGGTCCACAGCTGCCCGTCGATGGTGGTCTCCATCTGTTCCTGTCCCGCCTGCAGAGCTGCGGCGTTGGCGAGTAATGCTGGTGCGTAAGTGCGGCCGACTTCATTCAGAAAATCACCCAATACAGCTGATACATCATTGACAGACATCCAGGCACCGTCCGCTGCAGGCTGGCCGCTGAGATCATCTACCAGGTCAGTCCACGCATATACTCTGGGGGCAGAAGCCAGACATTCTGCAGCAGGTGTAGGGTCAAATTTCGCCAACTGGGTCAGTTGTGCATACAAACCGAAATCTGCTGAAGAGGGGCGAGCGCCGAGCACAAACTTCTGCTTTTCGATTAAGGCATCCATAATGCCGAGAAAGCGTTTATAACTTGCCTCAATAACCGGTGCGGTGGTGTCGTTAGAACCCACCACATAAAGGCGCGAGATCTGTCGCTCAGAAAAGTGAGCTTTGAGTTTTTTCAGCTTTTCAGCGGGTGCCTGAATATTGCTCCAATGCGGCAGTATCGTGCCTGCCATGTCGATATCGGCTTCGTAATACCAGCGGTAGTGGAACATCGCCTTGGTCAGCCATTCGTCTGCATAGTCTTCGATAAGGTAATTCAGAAAGTTCAACACAGGGTTGGTGGGCAGCGCGGTACGACCACTAAATTCAGTCTCGAAGCGCCGGATTAAAGGTGTTGAGTCGACCACCGCCTCCAACTCTCCGTTGGCGTTGGGCAGGTAAAAGGTTGGCAGCAGCCCAACCTTAGCTTCCGGAAGACCCAGCTCAGCATCCTGATCTCCGATCAGAAATTCATAGGGGATATGGCGAAAGCGCAGATAAGCCAGCATTTTCCGGGTGTAGGGAGAGCCAGGCACACCTTTGAATTTGAGAGGTTTGTTCTGCGACATAAATCTATCCTGATCTGTAACCGAGTAAATAATGGAAAACATTATTGTACGTGCGTTGATGGTTGTAAATCAGTGATTGTGTGATCGTTCCCCTGCTGTTTTGGTTGCTCAAATTAAAGTTTTGAAAGCGCTTGC
>CBDUMB010000628.1:0-1908 GCA_965368205.1 uncultured Pseudomonadaceae bacterium
GATCGAAGTAGAAGCGAGTGCATCAATTGCCGGGAACAACCCCTGGCTGGCCATGTCACGGCTCAGCACGAGCGATGAGTCCAGGTGGGTAAATGTCTGGGCCACGGCTGGATCAGTAAAGTCGTCAGCTGGGACGTACACGGCTTGAATGGACGTAACCGCCGCACCCTTCACCGAGGCGATACGCTCTTCGAGTTCGGCGACCTCGGTGGCCAGTGTTGGTTGATAGCCCACTCGCGAAGGCAGCCGCCCAAGCAGCCCAGACACTTCACTGCCGGCTTGAACAAAACGAAACACGTTATCGATCAGCAGCAGTACATCCTGTCTATGGACGTCGCGAAAATATTCAGCGATGGTTAATGCAGACATACCAACACGCCAGCGGGCGCCAGGTGGCTCATTCATCTGGCCGAAGACCAGCACCGTTCGTGTCAGCACACCGGACTTTTTTAAATCTTGCCAGAGTTCATGACCTTCGCGGGAGCGCTCACCGATACCGGCAAATACGGAATTGCCCGCGTAGGTTTCTACCGTTGTGCGGATCAACTCCATGATCAGCACCGTTTTACCTACGCCGGCGCCGCCAAACATGGCAGCCTTGCCACCCCGAGACAGCGGTGCCAATAGATCAATGATCTTGATTCCCGTTTCAAATAGCTCGCTGCCGGCATGCTGGTCGCTAAGTTTTGGCGCTGGCCGATGAATTGGACTACGAGGCACATCCGCCGCAAATGGAGGACCGTGATCAACAGGTTCGCCAACAACATTCATGAGTCGCCCCAGAACCGCATTGCCAGTTGGAATACAAATGGGCGCACCGGTGTTGCGTACGGAAACCCCACGTTGCAAACCAGAGGTTGCCTGCATGGCGACTGTCCGGGCTACCTGTCGATTGATGTGCTGTTGTACCTCTAGAACCAGGCGGTGAGGTCCGTCCCAGTTAACCTCGAGGGCTGTGTTGATCGGTGGTAGAACCGCGTCCTGAAACATAACATCCACCACCGAGCCGCTGATGGACAGTATCTGCCCGGCTGCGTAACCGCCGTAAACATCATCAATCTGATCCTGCGTTGACACGTCAGACCAGAGACAGGCGCGATACACCGCAGTCATCACTAACGGAAACGGAACCATAGGTGGCAGGTTGATGCGCCTCCGTGGAGTTCACTGGGAATTCAGACATCATGATCATCAAGATTCACCTGCGAGCGTATTGTCGAAAACGACGGCTCAGAAGATTCCATTCAAAAACGGCAATCCCCTTACCAAAGCTCTACTTTTACTAGCAATGGACCTTTAGCGAAATACGTAGTAGCCCCGGTTGATGTCTACGCTGCGATGGTCAACCCCGCTGTGTTGGCCTATCTTTTTACCGCGCTCGCCGGGCTTTCACCAGAGAAATTCGGCCATCAAGCTTCCATGGACGGCTCGTAGTGACCCTGACGTGCCAGGCTGTTCAACCGGGCACGCTTTAAAAGCGCCTGTTGCGCCGCTGTTCTATTGGCGGCCTTACCTGCCCAGGCCTGCAGGGTAGGCTGTTGCAGGGCCCGCCCGTAAGAAAGGCTCAGCTGCCAGGGCGCGTTGCCGCGCAGTTGGTTAATCGCATTGAGATTTTCGGTGGCTTCTTCAGGACCCTGCCCCCCGGACAGGAAGTTGATGCTGGGCACCGCTGCCGGCACGGTACGCTTGAGTACGTTCAGGGTTGCCTGCGCCACCTGTTCTGCTGCTGCGCGTCGATCTTCCTTGCCAGGCACCACCATACTGGGTTTGAGAATCATGTGTTCGAGCGTCACACCATGCTCGTGCAGTGCATGGAATACGCTGTGCAGCACCTGCTCGTTGACCTCTAACGAGCGATCGATGTCGTGATCACCGTCCATAAGTGTTTCCGGCTCGACAATGGGCACC
>CBDUMB010000629.1:0-1906 GCA_965368205.1 uncultured Pseudomonadaceae bacterium
TCGCCGTGCAGAGCACAATGAGGACTATGCCTGCGTAGATCGCAATAGAGGGCGCCAGTTCTCTCACGGCGCTCAGATCTCTGGTCTCTACGGAAGTCAGCCACCCTACGGTCAGCAGACCGAATATGCCCCCCACCACGATGCCTGCCTGGCGGATGCCGTAAATTTTGTTGCGTTCGAAATAGTCCTTGGACAGCTCCGCGCCCCAGGACAGCTGCGGCACCATGATTGAGGTCATGGCGGTATAAAAAGCAAACACCGCCACGCCCATCCACAAAGCCGCTTCGGTCTCGCTGAGATCAGCAGGGCTGGCAAACAACATGTAGTAGGCCAGCGCGGCTGGGATGGCACCAATCAGTATCCAACTGCGCCGGCGCCCGAAGTTGAGCCGTGTTTTGTCACTCAGGTAACCAACCAGCGGATCGGTCACCGCATCCCAGATGCGCGATAACCCAAAAATGGTGCCCATAATGGCGGGTGTGATCAGCAATACGTCAGTGGAGTATTTCATGACGTAAAGACCAAGAAGGGACAACATGTAACCTGCTGCGGCCGCTGGCAGGGAGTACAACACCATATCGCGAGTCTTCAGCATAAATGCGCCGCTACTTGACCTTTTTACAATAATCGGGATAAAACAAGTTCGAGGGAAAGTGTAGCGACGAAGGTAAGCGTTGTCGCTAGTGCAAATTAAACAGGGGAGAAGACAGTGGAATACGATTTAATTATCTCAGGCGGCACCGTTGTCGATGGGAGCGGTGCAGAGGCTATGCGTGCTGATGTAGCCGTCTCTAACGGCAGAATTCAGCGGATTGGCGACTTGAGTGATGCAGCTGCGGCCAAAACAATAGATGCCAGTGGCAAAGTTGTCACACCTGGATTTGTCGACCTGCATACACATCTGGACGCCCAGGTCGGCTGGGATCCACTGATGAGCTCCAGCTCTTACCATGGCGTGACCACGGCGATGATCGGCAACTGCGGTGTCACCTTTGCGCCGTGCAGCCCGAAAAACAGGCGCTATCTGGCAGAACTGATGGAGTCGGTGGAAGACATAGCCGCTGATGCCATTATGGATGGTCTGCCCTGGGACTGGACCAGCTATGGTGAATATCTGGATTCTGTGCAGGCATTGCAACCCGCCCTAAACGTCGTGGGTCTGGCAGGTCACTCTGCCATTCGTTATGAAGCGATGGGTGACCGCAGCATGGATGAAGGCGCACAAGCCACTGATGCAGAGCTTGAGCATATTGCACAGATGGTCAAACAGTCGGTTGAAGAGGGCGCGGTAGGTTTTTCGACCTCGCGGTTTTTGTTACACACGGTGCCAGATGGCCGCTGCACGCCTGGGACCTGGGCTGACCTTCGGGAAACCAAGGCGATACAGGAAGCGGTTATTGCGGGTGGCGGTATCGGCGCGTTATTCCAGTCTGCCAACGACATGCAGACCCGTTATGAAACTGAACTGCAGATGTTCAGAGACGGCACAGATCTGGGTTGTCAGGTTCTATTCTCCGGTGGTACAGGGGCCCAGGGGGATGGTGGTGTGTCTCGCTGGGGTGAGTTTTTGGAGCAGCAGAATGAAGGCGGCAGGCGTCTGGCCAGTATCTGTCATACCCGTCCCAGTGGTGCCTTTTTCGGATTAGCTCAATTGTCGCCTTTCACTAAAAAGTCTAAAGCCTGGAAAGAGCTTATGGCATTACCCACCATTGAAGATCGTGTAGATGCGCTGCGCAACGAAGCTCAGCGGGCCAGGCTCATTACCGAGGGTATTGAAGCGGGAGATATGGAAGGCCTTGCTCACATGTTGCATCCCTTTGGCGTGGGTGAAACACCTGATCTCGACTTTGCCCGTCAAGCGAGTCTGAAGCAGCTTGCTGAAGCCGCCGGCAAAGATCCGGTGGAG
>CBDUMB010000630.1:0-1906 GCA_965368205.1 uncultured Pseudomonadaceae bacterium
CAGCGAACTGGGCCAGGCGGCTCACGCGGCGATATCAGGGTCTACCTGGTCTGAAATGCGCAGCGTTGGTCATTTTCCAATGTCGGAAAACCCTGAAGCGTTTATTGAATATCTATTGCCGATCCTGGATGGTATAGCGTGAAGTATCTTGTTTGGGGAAGTGTATGCGCGTAGGGGTGTCTCTGCCGATCCGGGAAATGGGCGCGGATCTGGGTGCGATCCGCGAGTTTGCGCTAGCTGCGGAGAGCCTTGGCCTAACGCATCTGCGCGTGCCTGATCAAGTCATTCGGCCTGATGGCGGTTATGTGCATGAATCAATGACGCTGTTGAGTTACCTGGCTGCGATAACGCAAAAGATTGAACTGGTGCCTTCGGTACTGGTCCTGCCGCTGCGTCAAACCGCTCTTGTCGCAAGGCAGAGCGCCCAGTTAGACGTTCTGTCTGGCGGTCGCTTGCGGCTGGGTGTGGGGATTGGCATCAATCGAGATGAATATCAGGCTATGGGCATCGACTTTCATACCCGTGGCGCCCGTTGTGATGAGCAGCTGGAGTTGTTACATGCGTTATGGACGCAACCGGCGGTAGATTTCAAGGGTCGATTTCATACTGTTTCCAACAGTGGCATTGAGCCGCGGCCGCTACAACAGCCCATCCCTGTCTGGATAGGCGCACGCTCGAGTCCCTCCGACAGGGTGGTGCAGCGTATGGGGAAATGGGCTTCCGGCTGGTTTGTGTTGGCAAGCCCTGAGGAATTCGAAGACGTAAAGCGGCGCGTTGATGCCGCCGCTAAGGCTGCGGGTAGGGATGCCTCAGCGATTGGTACTGAAGCTGGCGTTGCTGTAGTGGGACCCAGGCAACATGAGTGGCGCGAGCGCGTTACCCGATGGCACCAGATGGGACTGACACACCTCTGTTTACGTACGTTAGGCGGCGACCTTAACGTGAAAGATCACCTACCTACCCTGGAGCGAGCGATGGCGGAATTACCCGTATGAATGCACCCGAGTTGAAATTTGTTCAGGCCAACGGTGTCCGTCTGGCGTATTTTGAGCGCGGCAAAGCCCTTGCGGGCAAGCCAACGTTGTTGTTTGTGCATGCTACCGGTTTTCATGGTCGACTCTGGGATTATCAGGCTGAGGCTTTCCCTGAATATCACAGCATTGCCCTTGAGCTGCGGGCCCATGGCCGCAGTGAAAATGTCAATTTTCAAAGCTGGAGAGATTTTGGTGTGGACCAGAGTGAATTTATAAAAGCACTGGGTCTGCGACATGTTGTGGGTATCGCCCATTCCATGGGTGCGCATACATTGCTTGATGCTGCTGCTATGACGGGTGTATTTGATCGCCTGTTACTGCTGGATCCAACGGTGGCCGAACCCGAGGCTTACAACGACAGTTATGAAGCCTCTTTTGGTGATCAACTGCATCCCGCAGCCAAGCGGCGCAACGAATTTGATTCACCCGAAGATATGTTAGCCCGTTTGTCAGGTAAGAGTTCGTTTCCATTTTTTCACCCCCGTATTCTGCGGGATTATTGCGAATACGGACTGGAAGCGACTGGCCGTGGTAATTATAAGTTGTGCTGCCCACCGGAGCTGGAAGCTCGTGTTTATATGACTGCGCGCACCAATGGTGAGGTGTATGACAGTATCCGTTCTCTGGATATACCGGTCACTATTGTCAGAGCAAAACTGCCAGATCCGGATGCTGGCCAGGATTTCTCCTCGTCGCCAACCTGGCCTGAGTTAGCAGGTGAGTTTCCCCAGGCGAAAGACCTGCACTGGTCTGACTGCTCACACTTTATTCCGATGCAGCGTCCAGACGACGTGAACAAACTGCTTGCCGAGGAACTCCAGGCCTGGCGCAGTTAAACATGGTTATGTAATCAGGGGGACAGACATGCAAAG
>CBDUMB010000631.1:0-1891 GCA_965368205.1 uncultured Pseudomonadaceae bacterium
GCATCTTCCGGAAAGGCAGGACGGGCAGGATGCGCTGCTTCCAGCGCATCGATAATAGCCGTGGTGTCCTGCAGAATTTCCCCGACTGGCGTCTCTACGACGGGAATCATGACTTTGTGTGTGGTTGCCGCGATACGCTTTGACAGATCCCTGCCGTTGTAGGTTTCGACAAATGGAATGTGTTTGTAACTCAGGTAAGCCCGTGTCTTTGCGGAATAGTAGGAGAACATGGTGCCGTGATGGAGGTAAGGCTTATTCGCTTGCATGGGTTGCTCCAATCGGTCTGGCAGTAACGGGTTGCCGCTTATTGATATTCGGTTTGTTAAGCCGGCGTTCAGGTGCACAGACTACATTGGCGCAACTGATTTAACAGCGCTTTGCGGTGACTTCAGAAAAATTAAATAACGTCATATTGGAGAGACGGATGAAAGTAACAAGATTGCCTAAAATTGGCCTGGTAGCCCTTGCAGTGAGCGTCAGTGCGCCGGTACTGGCGGATGAAGGGATGAGCTATAACTTTATTGAAGGGTCATATATCGATACAGAAATTGATGACGGTCTGGATGTTGATGGAGATGGTTTTGGTTTGAGCGGCTCGGTAGAGATCGGCACAAATTACTTCCTGACGGCCAGCTACTCAACGCAGGAGTTTGATTTCGGCATTGACCTGGATCAGAAATCGATTGGTTTCGGTGGCTATACGCCATTGTCAGAAACGATAGATCTGGTAGGCAGCATCAACTATGTGGATGCAGAAATTGACACGCGTTTTGGTGATGCAGACGACAACGGCTTTGGTCTGGGTGTAGGTCTGCGTGCCCAGGTGGCTCCTAACGTGGAGCTCGAAGGCGGTATCAACTACGTTGATCTGGACGAAAGTGGTGATGACACATCATTGGCGTTAGGTGGCCGTTACTACTTTACTGAAGCCTTTGCCCTTGGTGCTGGCGTCAGTTTTGGCGATGACGTGACCAGTTGGAATATTGGTGCGCGTTTCGAGTTTTAAGACTTATTGAAGGTCTTGCAGTAAAACAACCCCGGTAGCTCAGGCTGCCGGGGTTGGTTCTGTGATGGCGCAGGGCGCGGTTAATTTGGCGCAGCTGCCAGGTCTTCGCGCAAATGTCGTGCTGCCATAAAAAAGTGTGCTGCGGACCAGATGGATGCGGCCGGAACCAGATAAATCAGCGCATTGCGCAGTGATTCAACCCCTGACGTCGGTTCCAGATAGTCGCTTAACACACCTACTGACCAGGGACCGAGTCCCAAGCCAATCAGGTTAAGGACAAAAAACAGGATCGCGGACGCCAATGCGCGCATGCGTAAGCCAACCAGGCCATGCACCATGGCAAGCGTGTTACCTAGATAGACCGTTGCCAGAAAACCCGGGACGATAAACAGCATCAATGCCATGTTGGCGGTTTCTGCGCCATAGGTTAAGTAGGCAAAGGGTGCGCTGATGATGGCGGCCCCGCCAGGGACCCACATGTACCAGCGCGTATCTTTGATCGCCAGGTGCTGGGCGAGAAATCCACCCATCAGCAGGCCGACAGCGCCACCCAGACCAAGTATCAGAGCCAGCCAGGTGCCTACCTCGCCGCTGGTCATGCCAAAGCTGCGGATCATGAAAGAAGCTGTCCAGCTGTTCATGCTGTAGACAGCAAAACCATTCATGGCGGCCCCCATGGCCATATGGCGAAAAGAGATACGGCTGCGTAACAGACCAAGCACATCCCGGAGGGGTTCCGCTCGTTCAGCCACCTGCTTGTTGTCGGCCAGCCCACGTATGGGTTCAGACAGCGTGTAGCGAACCATCAGTGCGATCAGAATGCCCGGGATACCCACAACGATGAAGGCCACCCGCCAGCCAAAAAATTCATTGAGCCAACCGCCG
>CBDUMB010000632.1:0-1878 GCA_965368205.1 uncultured Pseudomonadaceae bacterium
ACACGAGAGCTCAACGGCGGCAGCCATGTCCCTAACTCTCGCGGTTAGGCGTAACCCGGTGGTGGTTGATAACCGCCAATCTCGTCAGCCATCAGGCGAGCGAATTCAATGGTGGTGCGATCGTTAAACTCAGCACCAATGGCTTGCAGCCCGATCGGTAAGCCCTCCTTTGATAACCCTGTCGGGAACACTGTGCTGGGCAGATAACTCAAGGTTACCAGACCCGCCCAGAAAACCTGCTCAAAATAGGGCCGTTGCTCACCGTTCACTGTAATGGTTCGCGTGCCTATTTTTCCCTGGTCCTGTTTGAAAGCAGGTGTAGCAGTGGTTGGACACAAAAGCACGTCCCAGTCTTCAAAAAACCGCTGCCAGGCCATGCGCAGCGCACCGCGATGACCATGGAGTCTCTGATATTCGAAATAGGTGAGTTTACTGGCTGGCCCTGTGGTCATCCCGTCAAGAATCCCCAGATAGGTTTCGTGAGCGGCCTGAATGGCAAAGCCCGGCCTCGCTGTATCTGACACGTGCGCTCCTAGATTTGACAGTTTCGCGCCGATGGACTGGATGCGTTCAGCAACTTCTTCGCTGACAGGAGACATCACATCGTCAGGCCACAACGCCACGCGCAAGCCACTGAGCGACTTCATCCGAGGTGCCGGCAGTTCCAGCCGCCAGCCGGGCGCCATCAATTCATTTGAACCTGACACCACATCAAGAGCGATAGACAGATCCTCGGCGCTACGCGCCATCGGGCCGACCACCGCAAGATCAGGGTGTTGAGGGCTAGCAGGCACACCCGGCGGTTGATGACCACGAGAAGAGACGATGCCGAGCGTTGGCTTATGCCCATAGACGCCACAAAAATGTGCTGGGTTACGTATTGACCCACCAATATCAGAACCACTGTCCAAACCTGTGAGACCTGCAGCAAGTGCTGCAGCAGAGCCACCGGAGGACCCCCCAGGCGTACGCGTCAGGTCCCAGGGATTATTGGTTGTGCCATAAATGGCATTAAAACTCTGGAAATCCCCCAGATTGATGGGCACGTTTGTTTTGCCGAGAAACAATGCCCCGGCTGATTTGAAGCGCTCCACCACCGCAGCATCCGCTGCGGCAATATTCTGCGCTGCTTCAGGCACACCCCAGGTAGTGGGCAAACCGGCTATATCGTATGACTCTTTGATGGTCATCGGCAGACCATGCAGAGGGCCTACGTTCCTGCCCTTGGCGAGCAGGCTATCTGCCTCTCTGGCAGCTGCAAGCGCCCTATCGAAGTCTCTTACAACAATTGCATTAAGCTGCTTATCGTACTGTTCGATACGCGCAATGAAATACCGGGTGAGTTCCTCAGAACCAATTTCCCTGTTTCGCAGCTTGGCCGCCAGCTGCGCAGCTGACATGAAGCCAAGCTCGCCAGCAGGGGTTTCCGCCTGGGTCAAAAATGACTGCCCACCCATCAGCGCTGCCGCAGCCAGCGTCCCGCCGGTTTGTAAAAACGTTCGTCTTGTAGGTTTTTGATCCATGGTCTCCCCTCCTGTGATCTGTGCAGGCAATAATGGCAGGCGGATAGACACTTTTCCAAGCTATCCGCAGGATCATCCCTGGTTACTGTAGTCTACACATAGACCAGAGCCTGCCCGTTAGGCAGCCTACATTAAGATCGTGGCCCCTTAGCTGTTAACGTCGCCTCATTGGCGCGCGCTGCATGCCAGAGGGGCGGGACATTTGTCGCGACGCCCCACGCTGCCTTGATTGGTTGGCGCGATTGAACGAACTGCGATCAAAGTCACGATGCTGCGCGGCAGATGATGGACGATCTCTAGTCTGAGCAGGTCTTGTCTGGGCAGGTCTGGTGCTGGGGATAGTTCGCTCTGGTGT
>CBDUMB010000633.1:0-1875 GCA_965368205.1 uncultured Pseudomonadaceae bacterium
CCGAACTCAGTAGTGAAACGGCTCAGCGCCGATGGTAGTGTGGGGTTTCCCCATGTGAGAGTAGGTCATCGTCAGGCTTTAATTAGAAAAACCCCGCTTCTGCGGGGTTTTTTTTGCCTATCAGTTCTGTCACGTTGGTACTGTGGATATTCAAAAAGATTTTAGCCAGGCTATGCATGTGCTTCAGCAGCATGGGCACCTGCCCGTGCAACAGTGGCCTGCAGATCTTCCTTTTAGTGCAGAACAGCTGGGCCTTAAGCGGGTTGACGAAAGCTGGCAGTGGATTCGAGCACCGCAGCCACTGGACCGCGAAATTATTCAGCAGGCACTGCCTGATCATGACCTGACCTATTTTGAATATGTGGATTCTACAAATACACAGCTGATGGCGCTTGGAGAGCAAAGCAGCATCGCAGGCCTGGTGTACATGGCGGATTTCCAGTTTGGTGGTAAAGGCCGCAGGGGCCGTCAGTGGATGTCACCTTTTGGACGTAATCTTGCCATCAGTATGGGTTTTGCAACCGATAAGCCCCTTGGGCAACTAGGCGGCATGAGCCTTGTTGTGGGGCTTGCCATGGTATCAGCGTTGGAGAATCTAGGTGCGCCAGGGCTCGCGTTGAAATGGCCTAATGATGTGCTTCTAGAGGGTCGTAAACTGGGTGGCATTCTCATAGAGCTGATTCAACGCCCGCAGCGCACCGAGTTTGTGGTTGGGTTCGGTGTAAATGTCACTCTGACAGAAGAAGAAATCAGTACCATCGGGCAGCCGGTCAGCGATTTGCGTGCGGCTGGTGTGAAGACGAGCAGAAATGATCTGGCCGTTGCCTGTATCCAGTCTGTGTCTCGTTATATGGATTTGTTTGAAAGTGAAGGCTTTGCGCCGTTTGTGAGCGCTTTCAATGATATGCACCTGTATCAGGGTAAAACTTGCACTCTGATTCAAGGCAACCAATATGTGGTTGGCAGGGTGAATGGCATTGGACTGGATGGTGAACTTATTTTGCAGACACAACAGGGAGAGCAACGCTTTCACGGCGGTGAAGTGTCTTTGCGCCCGGCTGTGTCCTGAAGCAATAGCCTTGATATGCGCGCAGTGGGGTGACAAACTTGCGCCAGTTTCAGAACAAGCTTCGTCGGAAAACAGGACTGCCGCGGTTTGCTACAAAAAGTTGGAATTCAGCTGGAGCATTGGTTGCTTCCCCGTCGCCATTTAGTGCTAACTGGATTGTTGTGCGCGAACGTGTGCCTGGCATTTGCTTTAATTGCCTTTCAAGAACCTCTACCGAACGATCAATCGGCCCTATTACCCCTCGAAAACCAACTGAAACTGGTCCAAGAGACCCGTGCGGAGAGTCTGGGTTCGACGCAAAATTCAACTATAGCGCAGCGTTCAATCCGTGCGGCATCAGCAAAAGAATGTCGCTCATGGGGCCCGGAGTCGGACCCTCTGGAATTTCAGATTCTACAAACTCAACTGAGTGAGCTTGGTGGATTCCCTGAAATTGTAGAAATGCAGGTCGAAGGGAAACCTGACTACCTGGTATATGTGGCTGATCTTGGCTCACGTGATAACGCTAAGCGGGTTTCTGCAGAATTACTCAGTCAGAATATTGAAAGCTATCTGATTAACCGTGATGATGGCTCTCGTATTCTGTCAGTGGGTGTGTTTTCACGCGCTCAGTTGGCCCAGCGGCAACTGCAGCGTGTTACCGCGCTTGGATATACCGGGCAAATGGAAGAATTACCCCGCGCGCAAGTGGTCTACAACCTGACCGCCCATGTTGCCCTTGACTCCGATCTATATAAAACCTCAACTTCTGCGTGCATGGTGTTTGCACAGACCAATTAGTTTCTATATCATCCGGCTCCCATTTT
>CBDUMB010000634.1:0-1861 GCA_965368205.1 uncultured Pseudomonadaceae bacterium
TCAACAACGAAGGGCAGATCGTTTCCGGCCCAACAGTGTTGCGACTGTTTGTCTGTATGACTGAAGAAGGCTATCGACTGATGCCCGGCGGCATTGCGCGCGTTGCCAGCGCTGACGGAGAAATCAGCAAAGACATCTGGCTTGGTCGCGATCAGGTGGAACCCATCAACACACCAGAGATCCAACCCACCCATCTGACCAGGCGCAGCGACCGGGATCTGCCCAGTCGTACTGCCGACGATTTATTCTGGCTGGGTCGCTATCTGGAGCGCTGCGAAGGCGCAGTACGCGCCTACCGCTCCCTGTTCAGCCATGTGGTTGAAGGCAGCAGCGACGATCAGCAGATGTTGTTGAACACCGCGGTGCAACTGCTGGTGGATCTGGACATGCTCACCCTGGCACAGGCCAAACAGCTTACCCAGGTCAGCTCAACAACGGTTATTGCTCGCGAATGGTGGTCGGTGCTGTTCAATCCGGAAAGTAATGTGGGCCTGTTTAAGCTGCTCAACAACATTCACCGTCTCGCCAGCCAGGTTCGCGAGCGTTTATCTGGCGACGCCTGGCGCATGTTCCGCGCGCTGGCACAGACACCTGCGCAGCAGCGCTGGCGCTTAGGCCAGGTATCAGATGCGCTGGCTTTAATGGACCAGCTGATTGAGCGCCTGTCCGGTTTAAGCGGACAGATACAGGAAAACATGACCCGCAGTTACGGTTGGCGTCTGCTTGAACTTGGGCGTCGCCTGGAGCGCGGTCAGTTTGGCTTACGGGTGATGAACGAACTGGTGTCGCACAGTACCGGCAGCACATATATGTATCTGCTGCTGGACCTCTGCGACAGCACAATTACCTACCGATCCAGGTACCAGAATGTGCCAACGTTGGAAAACCTGTTACATCTGCTGTTACTCGACGAGACCAATCCACGCTCAATGATCTATCAGATTACCCAGCTGCAGGAAGTGATGGCGGAAATGCCTCTGGACCAGTCAAATGAAGGCCTCAGCGAATCCCAGCGTATTCTGCTCATTGCTTATCATGAACTGGTACTGGCGGAACCGGAAAAGATGGCCAATGTCATCTCGAAGGCGGGCAACCGCACGCAGCTTCGCCGCGTCTTAAAAAGATTATCCAACACCCTCGGGACTCTATCTGAACTGGTCACAGCAACCTATTTTGCACACACACAGAACTTACCCAGCTCACAATGAAATATAGCGTTAAACACTGCACAGAATTTGACTACGGCATGCCGGTGATTTCAGCACAACAGGTTCTGCGCCTGAAACCCAGAGAAATGTTCGGCCGCCAGACGTTGTTGGAGCACGACATCAATCTATCGCTGGTGGGCACTGAAATTCAGGAAATCCAGGACTATTTTGGCAATACCGTGCATGAAGTGCGCCTGCACACACCACACAAGAAGCTTCGTATCGACTCCGAGTGTCTGGTGGATGTCATCCCCCGGGGTGATTTTATGCTGGACCTCTCTCCGACATGGGAATCTGTGGTAGACGCCATGAAGGTTCCGCAGAGCAGCGAACACTGGCAGGCAGCACAGTTCTGTTACCCATCGCGGCATATCGACGTTGACGCTGCACGCGAATTTGCACAACAGTTCATCGAACCCGAAGCACCTGTACTGCGACTGGTACTGGCCATCAATCAATATATTCACAACGAATTTGCCTACACCGGCGGCGTGACTAACGTGTATACCGAGGTTTCTGAGATCATCGCCAAACGCATTGGTGTGTGTCAGGACTTCGCCCACGTGGCGATTGCCACCATCCGCGCACTGGGTTTACCTGCGAGATACGTCAGCGGCTACATTCTCAGCCAGATTCCCGGCCAGCCAACCCTG
>CBDUMB010000635.1:0-1853 GCA_965368205.1 uncultured Pseudomonadaceae bacterium
TGGTTGAACCACCTGGTCAGCGTTTGGAAGCGAGTGGGCATATGGCGAACATGGGTCGGATAATTCGCTATCTGGCGACTCATTCAGCCGTGTTGCGCCTGGTTTTCCTGGCACTGTCAGTCTGGAGCCTGACAACGTTCTATGCGGTCTGGCTGCTGCAGAAGCTCTGGGAAACACAGGGTGTGGAGTTGGCTCATTTTGGTTGGCTGTGGGGCGGATTGACACTGATTGCCGCTTTTGCAGGTCGTTGGGCACATCGGGTTGAAGATCTGGTGGGATCGCGCGCACTGCTGGTGTTCATCGGTCTGGCACCCGCGGTTGGCTATATCGGTCTGGAAGTTTTTGGGGTGGTTGGTGGATTGCTGGCCAGCACCACATTCTTTCTGGCACGAGGATTTGGGCTGGTGGTGTTACGCGATGCGCTCAACAGTCGCGTGCCTGGAGAGTTTCGCGCAACAGCCAACTCATTGGCCAGTTTCGGGTTCCGTGGGGCCTTTGTTCTGACGGGTCCATTTGTGGGTTATACCCATGACATGTGGGGCATGCAGACCACGCTTGTCATGTTGGCAATCGTCACTCTGGTGATATTTGGAGGGCTCATATTGCCTTTAGTGGCGGCGGTTAAGCATGGACAAACACAAGCGGCCTCGGGCCAGGAGGTGAGTAATGGATGAAAAGCACCCACAACAAACAGATTTCAATTTTGCAGGAGATAGATGATGAGCACTCAACAGGCTTTACGACCGGAGCAGCAAGAGCGGGCGCATAGCCCGCGCAAGCCGGAACAGAATTACGAACTACGCGTGATTCATGGGACCGGCGGGTTGCTGGAGCTGGTCGAGATACAGCCGCGTAAACATCAATGGTTTCACGACTGGGTTCGGGCGATGCAGTTCGCCCATTGGAACTTCTGATGTGCTACGCCTTGCCCGGGGTAACCCCCCGGGCCTTTTTTCAGGGATGGCCTATTTAGAGATTTCGACCGCAGCGATCAGGTCGTTGCGTACCAGCGATGAGGATGGGCGTTTACGCTCGTACTTTTTAGCTGGTGTATTGATGATTTCGGTGAGCTCACCCGCAGCAATACCTGCTTGTTCCCGTTCAGCACTGACCGGACCGTAAGCCGTCAGGCGCTGGCGCGGATTGCGGTTCAACGTGCGAATGATGCGCCGCATTTCCTCGGACGATGTTTCCTGACCGTGTTCGGTACCCGCCGCGCGGCTGATGGATTCATTCATCAACGTGCCACCCAGGTCATTACAGCCCGCATTCAAACAGGCTTTTACACCTTCGTGCCCCATCTTCACCCAGCTCGCCTGGATGTTGTCGATATGGCCGTGCAGGGTCAGCCTTGCAACCGAATGCATCAATACCGCTTCCCGGAAAGTGGGTCCTTTGCGTGCTTTGCCTTTCAAGTACATCGGTGCTTCCATGTGTACAAACGGAAGCGGCACAAATTCGGTGAACCCACCGGTGCGCTTCTGCAGTTCGCGGATGCGGATCAGGTGTCTTGCCCAGTGGTAAGATTTTTCGACGTGGCCGTACATGATGGTGGCGGTGGTATTGAAGCCAACGCTGTGAGCAGCTTCCATCACCTGTAGCCATTGTTCCGTATTGATTTTGTCAGCGCAGATTACCGCACGGACTTCGTCGTCGAGAATTTCAGCCGCTGTGCCGGGCAGCGTGCCAAGGCCGGCTTCTTTCAGCATCTGCAGGTAGGGCTCAAGTTCCATGTCCATAGTGGCTGCACCCTGCCAGACTTCCAGCGGCGAAAAGGCGTGGATATGCATCTGTGGTACAGCGGCTTTAACCGTGCGCAGAATATTGACGTACGTATCGCCGGTATATTCCGG
>CBDUMB010000636.1:0-1841 GCA_965368205.1 uncultured Pseudomonadaceae bacterium
CGTCGACCTGTCGCTGATGGCGTCCGTTGGGTCCCTGGCCACCTATTTTGAAAACAACGGCATTGTTTTTGATGTCCTGGTGAACAATGTCGGGCTTATGTTGAACGAGCAGACCCGAACCAGTGAAGGACTCGAAACAGGTTTTGCTACCAATGTACTGGGCCACTATGTCCTCACCGAACAGCTGATCAGCCTCGGTGGGCTGAAAAGCGGCAGCACGGTCATCAACATGAGCTCAGGCGGCATGTACAACGTCGCCCTGGACATCAATGCTCTGCAGGGCGATCACCCCTACGACGGCACGCTGACTTATGCTCGGCATAAACGCGCCCAGGTTGCGCTGAATGAACATTGGCGCCAGACTTACGGCGAAATGATCAATTTCTACACCATGCATCCCGGCTGGGTCAGCACACCTGGCGTGGCAACAGCGATGCCAGAATTTCATGCCGCCCTGAGTCGGCTGTTACGAGACCCTGAAGCCGGTGCCGACACCGCCCTGTGGCTGGCATTCACCAAGCCTGAACAACGCGATGCGCAGAATATCTGGTTCGATCGCGCCCAGCGATCACCACACTTTTTCAGTGGCACACGACAGGGCGATAGCAAAGCAGCGTTAGTCAGCTATCTGCAATCGCTCACCCAACGGTCCCTCGAGGCCGCCTGAGAGGACATCCATGGGACAGCTGATCCAGGGCCAATGGCATGCTGAAGACCTGCCCCGCCACCAGGCTGATGGTAAATTCGAGCGGCCCAACAGCGCCTTTCGCCATTGGATCGGTGCACCTGACGGACGCTTTCCTGCGGTCAAAGATCGTTACCATCTGCTTGTGAATCCCGGCTGCCCCTGGGCTTATCGAGCCATTTTATACCGCGCGATAAAAAACCTTGGACATGTCGTTAGCTTATCCTCTACCGCCGCCGCTGCGGGTGATCAGGGCTGGCACTTCGACAATCCCCCTGAGCCACTACTGCAAACCACGCACCTTCATGAAGTGTACAGCCGTGCTGATCCGGCGTTCACCGGGCGGGTTACGGTTCCGGTCTTGTGGGACACTCACAACAACACCATCGTGAACAACGAATCCGCTGACATTATCCGCATGTTCAACGATGCCTTTAACGCCATTGAAGGCGTCTCCCAGACAGACTACTTCCCCGCACCACTGCGGGCAGAGATCGAAGCGCTTAATCAGGTGATCTACGCTGACGTGAACAACGGCGTCTATCGATGCGGTTTTGCCCAGTCGCAGAGCGCTTATGATGAGGCCTATGACAATCTGTTCAACACGTTGGATCAGCTGGATGAACGCCTGGCAACCCGCCGGTATCTATTTGGTGATGACGTCACAGAAACAGACTGGCGCCTGTTCTCGACGCTGGTGCGTTTTGATCTGGCTTACTACAGCCGTTTCAAATGCAACCGTAATCTATTGAGTGAGTTTGAAAACCTCTGGCCGTACACAAGAGACCTGTATCAGCTTCCGGGTGTCGCCGACACTGTAGACGTCAGCGCTATCAAAGGGATCTACTACGGTGCGGGTAAACCCGGCATACTGCCTAAAGGCCCGGCATTGGATTTCAGCGCGCCGCACAACCGCGATGACATCCACGTCTGAGGTCAGCCATCTGCAGCGCTGAATCTCTCACTCTGCAGCACAGACACACCCAAACCGCGGACACGCCATATGCCTGTTATTCTGGATCGCTTCGAACAACGCGTTCTAGGCTGCTTATTGGAAAAAGCAGTTCTGACACCAGACCACTATCCGTTGAGCTTAAATGCACTGGTAAATGCCTGTAACCAGAAATCGTCGCGACAACCCATCATGACGTTGAAC
>CBDUMB010000637.1:0-1822 GCA_965368205.1 uncultured Pseudomonadaceae bacterium
CATCAGAAACTGTCCGTCTGCATCCAGTTCAACATCGGCACCCGCAATGTCGCTGGATTCAGAAACCAGACCATCTTCTATGACCAACACCTCGTTGGCTGATAGTTCCATAGTGTGCGGATCAAGAATCGAACCGCCACGAATCACTGTTTTACCCAAGCTCACCTCCAATATCAGTGTATGACCTTACAACCTTTGACAGGCGCCATCCACAATCCCCTTGGCTGAAACTTACCAGACATCCGCCAGCCCGTTGCGGGTAACATACCTGTTGAACATAGCCACCACATGCGAGCGAATGTATGAAAATGCAGGTCGGGGACAAGCGACTCTTTTTTGACGTCGAAGGACCGGAATATGTTCTGGAAGACAACAAGCTCAGACGTCTCCCAACCCTCATTCTGTTACACGGTGCCCCGGGCAATTCAGATCACTCCGTCTTCAAACCCGCCTTCTCAGCTTTGCGGGATGTGTGCCAGATTGTCTATCTGGACATATCGGGCGCAGGGCGATCCGATGATCCACCGGATGATATTTTCACCCTGGAGCGCTGGTCTGACGATCTGGTTGAGATGTGCCGTTTGCTGGACATACACAAGCCCATAGTGCTCGGTGTATCTGGGGGTGGATTTATCGCGATGACCTACGGTATCCGTTATCCTGATCATGCCGGTGGACTGATTCTGGCCAGCACCCAGGCAAAGCTCGATGTCGAACGTTCAATTGCAGAGTTCCGGCGTCTTGGTGGAGAAGAAGCTGAAGCTGCGGCGAGAGAATTTCTAACGGTGCGCGTTGACGCGGCAAGTTCCCAGGCGTTTGGCGAGAAGTGTATGTCGGTATACAACACCACACCTCAGCCACCCCGAGACTCTGTCATCTTCCGCCCGAAACTGGCCATGGCTTTCCACTCACTGGAGGGTACCTGGCATATCATGGACCTGCGAGACGATCTCGATAAAATCACTGCCCCTACGCTGGTACTGACAGGCGACCAGGATCCGGTCACGCCGTTGCAGGATTCTTTAGACATTGTTGATCGCCTGGCGGCAGACGTTGTACAGCTTAAAGTGGTACCTGATGCCGGACACGGCCCCTGGCGCGACAAACCTGCAGAAACATTTGCCATTATTGAGCAGTTTATCCTAGCAACACAGATCGCCTGAGCTGCTTTTATCGGTTGCGGATAAAACAGGACGCGGCACAACGCTCAGCTGACCATAGAAAAATGGCTATCTCAAGACCACGTTTGGGCGCTCAGTCGATCAAGGCTTGCCGGAAAGTGCTCTGAAAACTCCAAACGATGCTGATAATATCCCGCCAGCAAAACAACCAAGGCGGCTGAAATATGGTCACGATACGCGTCAATGGGCAGGAACATCAGCTGGATGTCGACCCGCAAATGCCTCTGCTGTGGGCAATCAGAGAAAACCTGCAGCTCACTGGTACCAAGTTCGGCTGTGGTATCGCTCAATGTGGTGCGTGCACCGTTCACCTCAATGGCACAGCCATTCGTTCCTGTGTCACACCAGTGTCTGCAGCCGCGGGCGCGGAAATCACCACCATTGAAGGCATCAGTGACGGGGAAGAACTGCACCCGGTGCAGCAGGCATGGATAGCGGAGCAGGTACCTCAATGTGGCTACTGCCAATCGGGTCAGATCATGTCCGCTACCGCGCTGCTCGCCACTAACCCACAACCCGATGACGAAGCCATCAATCAGGCCATGTCCGGCAACCTGTGTCGCTGCGGTATGTACAAGCGCATCCGCAAGGCGATCAAAGTGGCCAGCGGTCAAGCCGTGGTACAAACCTTTGATCCAAAG
>CBDUMB010000638.1:0-1810 GCA_965368205.1 uncultured Pseudomonadaceae bacterium
TTCGAGGGTGAAGACAACCGTCGACAGGACGGCAATTACAATGGCGGGTTCTTACAGTACTTCAAGCACCAGGGTGCGGTACGTGAGGACATGGCAAAGAACTTTCAATTCACCTGACCCGTTAGACCCGGGTCAGCGTTTGATCATCGCGCAGCGCATCCAGCTGTCGCTGCACGCCTTTGGCCCAGTGGGGATGGGTGAGTATCCAGAATTTGTCGTTCTCGATCGCGTTTGCCACCAGCTCGCCCACCTCATTCGGTTGCATGCCCTGCTCCAGACTCGCCTGGATGTTCTTCGCCAGTTTGCCTGAACGAGCGCCATCTGTTTTGGGTTTGGCTTGACCCGGGCGAAAACTGACAGAGTTACGGCTGATATTGGTATTGATGGGACCTGGACACAAAACCGATGCCCGCACTGCACTGTCACGCGCCCGGAGTTCCCGCTCCAAAGAGGCCATCAATGCAATGACGCCATGTTTGGCAACGTTGTAAGCCCCCATCATCTGCGCCGCAAGCAATCCCGCCATGGAAGATGTCGAGCTGATGTGCCCTTCCCCCTGCGCTTCGATCAACGGCAGGAAAACCTTTACACCATATATCGGACCCCATAAATCGACATCGATGATCCACTTCCAGTCTTCCAGCTTCATCTTGGTTGCAGACGTCGGCAGCCCGATGCCGGCGTTGTTACACAGAACATGAACCGCGCCATAAGACTCGATTGTATAGTCCGCCAGCGCCTGAACCGAGTCGAGCTCCGCAACATTACAGGCGCGGCCTACCACAGATGTTGTTGGTGACAACTCTGCGACAGCCGCCGCCAGGGTTTCTTCGTTGAGATCAGACAGCACCAGCTTCATGCCACGCGCCGCCAACGCCCGCGCTATGCCGAGGCCGATGCCACTGCCTGCACCAGTTATCACCGCAACCCTATCTTTGAATTCTTTCATTTCCCCCGCCCATCGCCTGCAAAATCTATGGCTACCTAGACTAAAGACAATGCCAGGTGCATGCTAGCCTGCACAGACATCGGTTATGCAAACAAGTATTGCTAAGAAGCATTTAGTTATGAACGATAACAATCCCATTCAAAATGGTTATTTAGTGGTCACCGGTGCAGCTTCAGGTATCGGCCTGGCTGTGAGTGAAGCGGCTGCCCAAGCAGGCGCACGCGTGTTGGCGCTGGACATCGCTGATCCTACGGCGGCCGGCGTACAACGCTTGTTAAAAACGCCAGGTATCCGCTTTTTGCAGTGTGATGTCAGTGATCCCGAGGCGTGGAGTGACGTTGTTGCGGCGCTCGAGGAAACGCCCACACATCTGTTTTTAAATGCAGGCATTCAGATCGCACCACCTGAAGCGCCGTTATCCGAATATCAATTTGATGCGCTGCGGCTTGATAGGTATCGGAAAATGATGGGGGTTAACGTCGACGGCGTTGTTTTTGGCCTGCACGCCTTACTGCCAAAGCTGTGCGATGGCGGCTCTATAGTAGTCACCAGTTCCCTCGCGGGTATCACCCCCTACAGCGTAGATCCCCTGTATTCCATGAGCAAACACGCTGTTGCTGGTCTGGTACGAAGCCTTGGGCCCACATTACAGTCGCGAAACATTACCATCAATGCACTTTGCCCAGGCGGCATTGATACCGGCATCATTCCTTTCGAGCAGCGAACCAACAGCCCGACGGGTGAGTTCATGACACCGGAACATATCGCTGAGGAAGTACTGTTTTTATTCGACGTTGAGGAGAGCGGCAAAACCTGGGCTAAGGTTGCCCAGAGCAAACCCGTATTCGTTATTCGCGCGCC
>CBDUMB010000639.1:0-1807 GCA_965368205.1 uncultured Pseudomonadaceae bacterium
GGCCATGTTGGGACCAATACTGGATACCCTGATTATCTGCACGGCCACCGCAATGATGATTCTGATCTCTGGCGTTTGGACCAGCAGTGATGCTGAAGGGGTTACCCTTACCGCTGCTGCGTTTACTCAATTACTTGGCCCGGCGGGCACCTTGATTGTATTTATCTGTGTGATCTGCTTCGCCACCACCACGATATTCACCTACTCGTTCTACGGTGCTCAGTGCACGGGATTTTTGTTTGGCGCACACAACAAACGCTACTATCTTTACGTATACGTTGGGTTTATTTTGGTTGCCTCAGTCATTTCCATAAACGCTGCAGTGAGTATCATAGACGCCAGCTTTGCACTGATGGCCATCCCGACGATGGTCTCTGCATTATGGCTCGCGCCAAAAGTTGTTGCCGCGGCAGATAACTATTGGGCTCGCATGAAAACAACCAACAGTACCCAATAGCCCATGTCACACCCAATGACCGCCAATACTTCGCAGCCGCTGGACCACTACCAGGTGCCGGCCAATGCTTTTGATGAACTCGCCCGGGGCGCCACACCCGCACACTGGCAGGACGTCATGTCTTTTTTTACCAGTTCCGATGGTCTTGGTGGCACTCCACAACCTGAGCATCTGCGCGGCGAAATGCTGGTCCGCGACCTGGATGTGAAACGCCCTACAAGGCTCGATCCTCTACCGTTTACCCTGCCAACACATGAATGGCATAAGCTTGAACTGGGACTTACCCAGAGGGCCAGACTCCTCAACAGAATTACTGCCGATTTATACGGCCCTAAAACCCTGTTGAACGTGGGTGGTCTACCCCCTGCGCTGTTGTTTGGTAATCCACGTTTTCTGTTACCCATGTACAACTATCGCGCTGCAAACGCTGAATACCTGCAGCTGCTGGCATTTGACATCGGTCGTTCACCAGACGGTCAGTGGCGTGTGTTGGCCGACTGGACAGAAGCGCCAGAAGGTCTGGGCATGTGCCTTGAAAACCGCGTGTTGGCGGGCCAGGCAATGCCCGAGTTGTTTCAGCAGATGGGCACCCAGCGTCTGGCTGCGTTCTATCGTGCGTTCGCTCAACATCTCACTGACAGGGCGGCACAAACAACGCCTGAGGGCATCACCGCCATCCTGAGCCCAGGACCAGATCACTCAAATTATTTTGAACATGCTTATCTTGGCCAGTATTTTGGTTTCCCGGTGGTGGAAGGCGCTGATCTCACAGTCCGCGGACAAACCCTGCAGTTAAAAACTCTGGAAGGTTTGAAGCCCGTAGGCAGCCTGCTGCGACATGCCCAGGCCAGTGGCTGCGACCAGCTGTTCCTGGACCCGCGCAGTAAAGATGGTGTCGCAGGGCTTGCCAACATCGCGCGCAGCGGCCAGGTCCACATCGCCAACGCGTTAGGTTCCGGCGCCCTTGAAAATGATGCGTTTATGAGCTTTCTGCCAAGCTTGTGTGAATCCCTGTTAGACGAAGAGTTACTGCTGCCAAGCCTGGCGACCTGGTGGTGTGGCCAACCTGAAGAAGCCGCTTACGTCGCCGAAAACGCCAGCCAACTGCACATTGGTTCTGCTTTCAGACGCCCGGAACTGTTTGCCAGCACCATTGAGAGTTACCAGGATCCGAACCTGCAGACCACTGACACCGAAGCCAACACCGCAGCTTACAACCAGATTGGACGCGAACTGATCAACTTGTCTCACAGTCCTTATGTCAACAACGAAGGGCAGATTGTTTCCGGCCCAACGGTGTTGCGACTGTTTGTCTGTATGACTGAAGAAGGCTATCGACTGATGCCCGGC
>CBDUMB010000640.1:0-1805 GCA_965368205.1 uncultured Pseudomonadaceae bacterium
CAACACCGCAACATCTCCGATGTCGTGTGGTTCGATAGAAAACAGATCTTTGTCGAGCACCACAAGGTCCGCATCCATGCCAGGTAAAAGTTGACCCACGCGAGCCTCCTGGTTCATGAGATAGGCAGTGTTTGACGTGTATGCGGCAAGCATCACATCCAGATCTACTTGCTCGTTTTCGTTAAGGCTGCCTTGAATGCTACCCGTTTCATCCTCTCGTGTGAGAGCTGTTTCAATCGCCTTTAGTGGGTTCATCGAAGAGACAGACCAGTCGCTGCCACCAACAATAAGACCACCCGCGCGTTGCACGGAGCCAATTGGATACATACGTTGAACCCGTTCGGCCCCCACTACGGGCAGATTAATCTCGGTAATATACGCCTCGGGGTAAGCCCACAACGCCTGGAAATTAGCGGCCACGTCCAGCTCAGCAAAGCGTGCATGATCGTCCGGGTGGATGAGTTGCAAGTGAGAAATGTGATGGCGGTTGTCCCGCACACCGTTCTCCGCGCGGGCATATTCAATAGCATCCAGCGCTACTCTGACTGCTTGATCCCCAATCGCGTGAAACAGAATCTGCACATTGTTCGCATCGAGTTCCGCAACTTTGATGTTCAGTTCATCTGGCTGTAACAGCAGACTGCCTCTGGCACCGTTTCTGTCGATATAGGGCTCGATAAGCGCTGCGGTTTCGCCTTCGAGAACACCATCAACAAATATTTTTGCCGCGTGGCGACGGATGCGTTTTTCGGTAATCCGATCTTCAGCAACAATAAGATCATCCTGGTTGTGCATGGGTGCAGGCCCAACAACCGCGGCAGATAGAACCAGGCGTGCGGAGAGTTTTCCCTGCTCATCTAAAGATTCATAGGCGGCAATTTCCGCCTGGGTCACAGCAGCATCGATCATAGAAGTGATACCTACAGAGTTAGCGTATTGGATGGCTAACAACAGTCCTTTCGCGCGATCTTCAGCTGTCACAACAGGAAGAACATTTTCAAGCAACGATTGAGCTGACTCCCGCAACGTGCCTGAGGGCGTGCCATCTGCTTCGCGTTCAATGATGCCGTGGGCAGGGTCCGGCGTCTCAGCTTCGATACCTGCAAGGGTCAATGCCTTGGTGTTGGTCCAGGATGAGTGTCCATCCGCGCCCCGCAGCAGCATTGGCCGGTTTGGATTAACCGCATCAAGCAGCTTGCGGGAAGGCTTGGCCTCGGGGAACAATGACAGATTCCATCCGCCGCCAACCAGCCACTCATCGTCAGCCAGATTTGCGTCGCATGCAGCCACCGCCTGCAGCAAAGCACTGACTGTCGCAAATGTCGACAGATCGCACTGCGTCATCTGAACTCCGCCAAGTACCGGGTGAACGTGCGCATCGTGAAAGCTGGGCATGAGCATACGCCCACCAAGATTAATCTTCGGCCCGGAATATTTTTGAGTAATGTCTGCTGTGGTCCCGAGGGCAACTATTTTCCCGTTGCGCACGGCCAGCGCCTCAGCCCAGGGGGCTTGTGCATTCATCGTGTACACCCGACCTGACTCAAAGATGAGGTCAGCGCTTTCTGGACCCGGCGAGCATGCACCAAGCAGGACAACAACCATGGACAGGACACAGATTCGGGACGAATAAGCATAGGGACTGGATTGAGAGTGCATTGATTGACCTCGGAACGCTGCTGAAAAGAAAACGCATGGCATTGCATAGCTTCGACCATCGCGAACGGCGTGTCGAGCATCACTGCAATAGTTACCCAAGCGATGCACGCCTCAATCTCATTTCCCGAGTAGAATAACGAAATTGA
>CBDUMB010000641.1:0-1795 GCA_965368205.1 uncultured Pseudomonadaceae bacterium
GAGCTGAACGCCATCGATGTCCTGGTCAATGAAAAACAGTTCATCGGCAGCATTGGTGGTTCCTGTGCACCGGACCGGGATTTTCCGACCTTTCTCAACTGGCATGCCGACGGCACACTGGACCTCGAGCGTATGGTC
This sequence comes from uncultured Pseudomonadaceae bacterium, assembly GCA_965368205.1. Lineage (GTDB taxonomy): Bacteria > Pseudomonadota > Gammaproteobacteria > Pseudomonadales > Azotimanducaceae > UBA4421. The sequence goes on from CBDUMB010000641.1 coordinate 139, forward strand.
ACTGCCCGATACCGGCTGGAAGACATCAATGAAGCCACCGATGCTCTGCAAGCCGGTAAGATCAGCGGCCGCGCAATCCTTGAGTTCGATTGAGACAGTTAGCGCCCCGACATGCATACCACCTGTTTTTACAATCACCCGCCCGCCAGCGACACCACCATGGGCCTGGGCCTGCAGACAGCTTATAACGACATTGGCGAAGGCGAGGTTTTTGTACTGGTGCACGGCTTCACCGGCTCTAAACTCGATTTCCAGGACCAGCTGCCCTGGTTTGCCGATCAATATCGGGTCATCGCCCTGGATCAGCGCGGGCACGGCGAGAGCAGTAACCTGGGACCGTATTCTTTAAACCAGGCGGCGACAGATCTGATCCGTTATCTGGACGGCATGGCAATCGAGCGCTGCCATCTGTTGGGACATTCGCTGGGTGGTATGGTGGCAATGCGCGCGCTGCTGGATGCGCCAACCCGATTCACCTCAGCAATCCTGATGGATACAGCACCCCATGGCCTGACACTGTATCCCGAAGACATTCGAACCCGGCTGAATGAAAGAGTGGCGGCAAAAGGCTGTGAAGCTTTACTGGACGGCATGCAGGGTCAGCCGCAGAGCCCTGCAGCCCAGCGCGGCATCGACTATCTGGGCGAGGCAGAACATTGGCGTCGTATTCGCACCAAACTGGAACAGATGGACCCTGCCGCCTTTGCGCAACTGGGTCTGGCGATTGGTGAACAGACACCCGTAACAGAGCAACTGAGCGAACTGAAGTTACCCACCTCTATTATTGTCGGGGAAAAAGACAAGCCTTTTGTTGGGCCTTCACGGCTGATGCACAAGAAGCTGCCCAACAGCCGGCTTGTCGTGATCGACAAAGCAGGCCATTGCCCTCAATACGAAAATCCGGAAGCGTGGCGCACGGCAATAGAATCACACTTCGAATTCGCCAGCGGGCAAACAGCGTAGTCTTATGATTACAGCGATGTGTAAGCGGCCTGCAGCAGATTGAACCCTCGGGTATCGCCTAACAGACCCGCAAACATACGGTTCATCACGTAAGACGTGCACATACGTGCATCCTGATCCACCACAATGGTAGAGCCGCCCCAGCCACCCCAGTAGGCGATATGTTCATTTGGTCCCATGGGCATAGCCTCACCCGTTAACCCATAGCCCATGCCAAAACGGGTGGGCACACCCAGCACCAGGTCAGTGCCGTTAATCTGTTCGTCAAACACACGGGCCGCGCCTTCTGGTGACAGTAACTCTACACCAAACGCAGAACCACCATTGGCCACCGGGGTTTGCGCACGCACTACCGAGCGCGCATTACCATGGCCGTTAGCCGCAGGAATTTCCGCTTTGCGCCAGGCAGTCGTGCGCGACATGGACGCACGAGCAGATGGATTGCGGAAGGTTCTGGCGCCAATTGAGTCTGGATCGCCACCGGCCTGAGTCGCCAGATCGTCTTTTGGCGGAATCAGATTACCGATGCGTGCAAAGTGCTCCTCGCCAATGCCGATATGAAAATCCGCGTTGAGCGGACCGGCAATTTCGTCTTTGAAAAAGGTGCCGATGGTTTTACCGGTGATGCGCCGTACAACTTCACCGATTAAATGACCCTGGGTTAATGCATGATAACCACTGGCCGTACCGGGTT
>CBDUMB010000642.1:0-1781 GCA_965368205.1 uncultured Pseudomonadaceae bacterium
GAAAACACAGGGTCTCAAGCAGGCGCTGGATCACCACAAATTTGCTGTGGCATTTGGCGGCGCACGCCGCGATGAAGAGAAGAGCCGAGCCAAAGAGCGGGTCTTTTCCTTCCGCAACGAAGCGCATCGCTGGGATCCGAAAAACCAGCGCCCGGAGCTGTGGAACCTGTACAACGGCTACAAGCGCAAGGGTGAAAGCATACGGGTGTTTCCGCTCTCCAACTGGACGGAGCTCGACATCTGGCAGTACATCTATCGTGAACAGATTCCTATTGTGCCTCTGTATTTTGCAGCAGAACGACCTGTGGTGGTCCGTGATGGCATGATCACCATGGTCGAAGACGATCGCATGCGCCTGCTGCCTGGAGAAGAGATCCAGACCCGCAGGGTGCGCTTCCGTACGTTGGGATGTTACCCCTTAACAGGCGCGGTGGAGTCCGATGCGGACAATCTGTCTTCCATAGTTCTGGAGTTGTTGCAGAGTCGCACCAGCGAGCGGCAGGGCCGGGCAATTGATAGCGACAGCGCCGGTTCGATGGAGAAGAAAAAACAAGAGGGGTACTTCTAGTGAGTGATACAGCCATAGCCTTAAGCGTTGAAGAGCTGGAAGCACGAGTTCAGACCTACATTGACACTCAGGCCAATCTTGATCTGCTGCGCTTCATTACCTGCGGTAGTGTAGATGACGGCAAAAGTACGTTGATTGGCCGCATGCTCTATGAAGCGCAGATGATTTTTGAAGATCAGGTGACGTCCCTGCAGGCGGATTCGAAACGCCAGGGTACCCAGGGTGGAGATATCGATTTTGCGTTGCTGGTCGACGGCTTGTCCGCCGAGCGCGAGCAGGGCATCACCATTGATGTGGCATACCGCTTCTTCAGTACCGATCACCGCAAGTTCATTGTCGCGGATACCCCGGGGCACGAACAATATACCCGCAACATGGTCACGGGCGCGTCTACTGCGGATGTTGCCGTGATTCTGGTTGATGCCTCTCAGGGGCTGCTGACCCAGACCAGGCGCCATTCGTTCATTGCGTCACTGCTGGGCATTAAACACGTTGTGCTGGCGGTGAACAAAATGGATCTGGTGAACTACGACGAAACTGTTTTCAATCAGATTGTCAGCGATTACGAAGAATTTGCAAAGCAGCTGACATTTGAACACATCACCGCGATTCCGCTCTCTGCTTTGAAAGGCGACAACGTCATTGAGCGCTCGGGCGCCACCAACTGGTATGCGGGACCGACGCTGCTGGGTTATCTGGAAACGGTTGATATTCATCACGATGAAGATACTCAGCCGTTCCGCTTTCCGGTGCAGTGGGTGAATCGCCCCAACTCCGATTTCCGCGGGTTTGCCGGTACCGTAGTGGCAGGCAGTATTCAACCCGGAGATGATATCCGGGTGCTGCCTTCAGGCGAAACCGCGAAGGTAGATGAGATTATTCTGCATCACGACAAACTGCATAAAGCGCACACCGATCAAGCAGTGACGCTGACCTTGGACCGAGAGGTAGATGTCTCGCGGGGCAACGTTATTGTGGCTGCAGATTCACCCTGTGAAGTGGCTGATCAATTTGATACATCGCTGGTGTGGATGGACAGTGAAGAAGGATATATCGGTCGCAGCTACTGGATGATGATTGGCACCACAAGGGTTAACGCTACGCTGACTGATGTGAAGTTTCGCTACAACATCAATACTCTGGAGCATTTGTCAGCCAGATCGTTCGGGCTAAACGATATTGGTCGTGTGACGCTGACGCTGGATCAGCCGAT
>CBDUMB010000643.1:0-1781 GCA_965368205.1 uncultured Pseudomonadaceae bacterium
TTGCCGCCGGGCTGGGCAGGTGTCTCGGTCAGGCGTGCCAGAGGTCCTAACTGTCTATGGCCTTGTGCTGTTTCGATCACATGTCCGTTTGCCACAATGTCAGGATCGCTGAGCGCCTCCTGGGTTGTCTGATAGATGCCTGCCACCACGCCGCCATCTTTGATCAGGTCGGCCATCCAGTCTTTAGATGTGCGCTCGGCGATCCGGGCCAGCATGCGGTTACGAAAAGCTTCGTGTTTGTCCTTGTCTGTGAGTAGCAGCTGCTTGGGATTGAAATCAGGGTCAGCGATAATGTCTATCAGATCAGTTGCGATCAGGAAGTTATCAAACAGGTGCGGTAACAGGTTGCCGAACTGCATCCAGCGACCATCGGCGGCCTGGGCCGGATGATAAAAAAGGCTGGGCATTGGCAGATCTTCGGTAGGGGCTGCAAGCGCCGGCAGTAAATCCGGGAATCGCTCGCGGAATTGCCCGCCGAGCATGGGGCCTTGTTCGTAGGCCAGCATTCCCTGCAGCAGGCTGGTTTCAATGAGTTGGCCCCGGTGAGATTCCCGGCTGGCATAAAGGGCTGCGAGGATGCCGCTGACAGCAGCCTGAACACACGCATGGATACCTACCTGCAAAGCAGAGAATACCGGCCCCGGTCTGTCGACGATACCGGTGAACATCTGCATTCTGCCGCAGTAAGCGGCGACCGCGTGCTCGTAGCCTGGGCAATCAGCCATAGGTCCATCGCCGCCAAAGCCGGTGATGTGACAGAAATGCAGATGCGGATATTGGTTGTTAAGCTGCTCTGGAAGCAGCTTTTTGGCGCGCAGGCTGACGGGACGCCAGTTGCAGAGCAGTACATCAGCGCCTGCCAGAAGTTGCTGCAGCTGCAGATGATCTTCTGTTGTGTCCAGGTCGAGTGGTAATGTGTGTTTGCCACGATGCCACATGTTGGCGCCGGGTAGCTGTTCAAGTTCTGGTGTTTGTGGCGGCGTGATGTGCACCACCTCTGCACCAAAGTCCGCCAGAATCATGCCCGCAAGACCTGTGGTGGGACCACTGCCGAGCTCGATGATGCGTACACCCGCCAGCGCTGTAGGTGTGGCGCTGGGATGCTTTTTTCTGCTGGTTGGCTCTGCCTGTACGTCACCGGTCATGGCATCTCAACTTTGAAAGTTAGTAGCCTTACAGCGTAATTACTCAGCAGCCTCAACGCCAGTGCGTGTGAGCTGCTGTTGTGGTGGGTACAGATGTTACACTCTGCGCCCAATGATCTTAACAACACCCGCTCACGCCGCATGATTCAAAATTTTTCTTCCGCTTTTCGTTCAGTCATCCTGGTCGCTGTAGTTTGCGGCCTGACTTTTACGCCGCGCGTCCACGCTGCCGCCTACACCCTGCCAGACGACAACAACAGTCTCCTGGGTGCTGTAAAGCAGGTGCAACTGGTTTATGAAGATACTTTTGCCATCATTGCACGGCGAACGGGTGTTGGATTTTCTGGCCTGCAGCGCGCCAATCCGGGTATCGATGAGTGGTTACCCGGCGCTGGTGTGTCACTGGCGTTGCCTACTTCCATGCTACTGCCGGCAATCCCCAGGGAAGGTGTTGTCATCAACCTTGCAGAGCTGCGCATGTACTTCTTTCCGGAGTCGGGACAGCAGGGGTTTGTTTATCCGATTGGTATTGGCAGCGAAGGGCGCGAAACCCCGGTCATGCAGACTTCAGTTGTTTGGAAAATTGAAACTCCAACCTGGTACCCACCACAGTCCGTGCGTGACCGACACGCGGCT
>CBDUMB010000644.1:0-1753 GCA_965368205.1 uncultured Pseudomonadaceae bacterium
TGCGCCAGCCCATTCGGCGCAATCTGTACAGTGGCAGTAACCCATGATGTTGGGCTCGCCGCTGACTGTGAAAGTGACGGCTCCGCAGAAACAGCGGCCGTTGTGTACATCACTCATAATCCCTTTATCCTCGTGCCTGTTGGTGAAACCAGTGTGGCGCAGATGGTGGTAAATTCAAAGCCTGTCAGTTGTTTTAAGACCTGTGGGAGTTGGTGATGAGTTCAGATGTGTCGATCCACGGTGAAGGGTCTGCAGCGCCGCATGAGCACGTGCATCATGCAATGGCAGATGCGCTGGCCGATCCGGGCTGGGGTGTCTTCCCGCGGGTTTTGGGTGCGGACCTGCTGCAGGAACTGTTTCAACTTGCTCGTCAGCAGGAGTTCAATCGCGTCGCTAAAATTGGCCGCCACCTTACTCAGCAGCGTGATACTCGGGTGCGCCTGGATAGAACTGTATGGATCGACAACGCCCATCCGACCCAGCAGGTCTGGCTGGATTGGGCGGCACAGCTTCAGCTCCTGTTTAACCGCTCTCTGATGATGGGTTTATCTTTTTTTGAGAGTCACTATGCGTACTACGCGCCGGGTGCGTTCTATAAGAAACATCTTGATACCTTCCAGGGACCTGATCAGAAACTCTTGTCTGACCGCGCGGTGAGTATTGTCCTCTATCTCAATCCAGACTGGGCGTCGGGTGACGGTGGTGAGCTTGTGCTGTACGGCAGTCAGGGAGAAGTACTGATTGAGGTAGCGCCGAAAATGGGAACGATGGTGTTGTTTAACAGTGCCGATTTTGTACATGAAGTGCGGCCTGCCCAGGCGCCGCGTTTCAGCATAGCAGGCTGGTTTCATCGACAGCCGGCCTCTGCGCTGGCGTTACCGATAGCTTAGTTACGCCATTTGATCAAAGCTGTGGTTGCTTGTTGCGGAGCGGCGGTAGTCGCCACCAGGTCAGCAACACAAGTACACCAAAGAGCGTATAAGCGACCACAAAAACCCACCACGGAAGATCGTAGAACAGCACTCGGGACAACCAGTATTCAATAAACGATTGGGCATGCACGTGCTCGCCGGCAGCGGCGCGAAGCTGTTGTTCCCAGATGGTGAGCGGGCATAATTTCCCTAACCAGGTTTGTATGATCACAAAAACAATTGTGCCCATATGCAGCAATCTCAGCCAGAACCAGCGCACCCAATGCCAGTGTCTGAACCAGCCGACAAAAATCGCAAGTTGCCCCAGCAACACAAAGGCCACAATGCCGGCATGCAGTAGCAGAATGAGGTCTGCAAGTAACCCAGGCATTGGTAACTGGCTGATGAAGCTATCGTCTACTGTCATGTTTAATAAGACCGTTGCTGATGAGTATCATGGTCACCACAGCTTTTGGCGTGCGGTTTGATCATGATCCGAAATCTATTGCTGACAACAACGGTCTATCTTGCAGGAGTGTTTGTGATGGCGCACGCACAGTTACCGGAACACTACGCTGAGTCGACCATGCTGTTTGCTTTATCTGCGGACGGTAAACAGGAGGTTTCACTGCGCCTGGCACGTTTTCCACTGACCGGCAAAGCGACTGTCTGGTTACATGTCGCGGATGGCGAACGCGCCTGGGCAATGGCTCATGAGACGTTTACTACGACGAACCTGGCCACGCCAATGCAGGATGAAGACGTCAGTTTTGCAGCCCATCATGGCGCGCAGTTTGTGCGTTTCAGCAGTCACAATCGTCGTGGGCAGAACATGCAGGGTG
>CBDUMB010000645.1:0-1747 GCA_965368205.1 uncultured Pseudomonadaceae bacterium
GACGGCGGAGAGCCTGCCTCTACCCAAGCACTGATTGCGGCTGAGTGTGACGTCTGGATACCTGCCGCTCGCCCGGACGTCATTCATGAAGGAAATGTCGATGATTTCAATACCAAAATCATTGCCCAGGGTGCCAACATACCTGCAACCGAAGCCGCTGAGCGCCGCCTGGCTGAGCGCGGCATTCTGGTTATTCCTGATTTTGTTGCCAATGCCGGTGGTGTCATCTGTGCGGCGGTGGAATATCACCAGGGCAGTGAAACCCAGGCGATGGCCAGCATCGCTGAGAAGATCCGCGTTAATGTCATCGAAACCCTGACTCGATCATCCCAATCCGCCCAATTGCCTCGTGAGGCGGCGTTAGAGATTGCAAGTGAACGTGTCCATCGAGCGATGGGATACCTGGTCAGATTTTAGCGGCCCTTTGTGGGCGCCCGAAAGCAATCTGGGGTTCATCTTGCGGGAAACGAGAGGGGACAGCGGCGGATTCGTGTTCGCCGTTGTTGAGTTGTAGAATCCGAACATTGCGCTGCACTTAAAGAGGACCTATGAAAGTCGATCAAGCTGATTTGCGTTGGATGTGTCCGCTCGAGTGGCTGGCGTTCGAAACGACTACCGAGGTTGAAGATCACGACCGTATTGAAGGCCAGGAGGACGCCGTAGCTGCGTTGACTTATGGCTTGTCGGTGCCTTGTGACCAGCAGCATATCTATGTGCGGGGTATGAATGGTATCGGCCGTATGAGTTTGTTGACGCAGTTAGCGAAGGATATGCAACCCTTCTGCCCGCCCGTGTCGGATAAAGTTTTTGTACATAATTTTGTTCAGCCAACCAAGCCAGTTTTGATCGAATTGCCGCGCGGCAAAGCCCCTCAGTTTGCAGACCTGATGGTGCGCTTTACCAATTTTGTCCGCGATGAGCTGAAGAAGTATCTCAACTCTGATGGCCTGCGCAGCCGGCGCAATAAAGTGCAGGAGGAAGCGCAACAGGCGATGCAGCGCCTGGGCGCACCATTTGAAGACTCTATGCGTGAACAGGGGCTTGTGCTTGTGCCCATGGAAGCGGGTGGCGTGATGGTCCCTTCAATCTTGCCGGTGATCGATGACAAGCCGGTGAATTCTGTTGAGTTCAGTGAATTACGCCGTACCGGTAAGCTGTCGGATGAAGAGGCTGAAAAAATCATGGCGAAAATCGGCAGCGCCAGTGAGGTACTGAGCGAAGTCACGGAGAAAGTTCAGGAAGTCCAGGAAAAGTATGCGGAGCAGCTTCAACAACTGGTTATGCAGGAAGCCAGGGATATCGTGCATCGGCGACTGCAGGTCATCAATAACATTGCGCCGGATGAAAAGCTGGCCAGGTTTCTGGTCGACGTTGAAGAAGACCTGGTCACCAAGCGTCTGGCAGAGCTGGAAAACCCGGCCTTATCTCAACTGTACAGCGTTAACGTCATTGCCACCCACGCGGACGACGAAGAGATCCCAATAGTGATCGCGGGAAATACATCGGTACAACACTTACTCGGATCGGTACCACATCACTTTACGCCTAGTGGTGCGATGTACAGCGATCACACAATGATTCAGGGCGGATCGCTGATCGCGGCAGATGGCGGCTACCTGTTCGTTGAGGTTCGGGATTTGTTGGAAGAGCCCGGTGCATGGCTGCAACTGACCCGGGCGTTGCGATCACGTGAAGTCGATCTCTCCGCTCAGGAGTTCTCGCCAATAACAAGTGGGGCGACGTTAGC
>CBDUMB010000646.1:0-1744 GCA_965368205.1 uncultured Pseudomonadaceae bacterium
AGATATCAGGTAAACGATCTCATCCGGCGCGTTGGACGCAGCCTGAGGTTCATTCATTTTTGTCGGGTGGCGACCATTGAGCAGGGTGGTGCCTCCCCAGGGGTCACTCAACGGTTTTGCGAAGGTATAGGTTGGTCGGGTAAATTCACTGCCAAACGCGGGTCTGCCCTGGGCATCGGTGTTGGCATGCTGTCCTGTGGGTGCACGCGCCAATAGCACGTTGACGTCCTGCCGTAGCGCGTCGATTTCCTCATCAGCGACGACGTCGGTGAAGGTATAGAAACCGTGTTCCCAGTAGGCGCTCAGGATGTCGGGGTGGAGTTGATGGTTCGCAGCGTAACGCACCGGCCCGCGGTTACCCAGGCTCACGCCCAGTGAAACCCCGGCGAAGACATAGTCCGCGAGACTTAAGTGGTGTGCAGCCGCGCTGAGTGGTTCTGCTGGCGCGGTGGCGTTTGTGTCGTTCCTGTTCACAGCTGGTTCTCTCCCGCGACTTTAATCCTGTTTTTACGCCTCGTGCCAGGTTACACCTTGAAGATTGAAGTTTTCAATCTCTGCCGGACTGTAGCCCAGCGACTTTAAGATCTGACTGTTATCTGCGCCGGCTATAGGGGCGCTACCTAACGATTGGGTTTTTCCGTCAAATTTGACCATGGGGCCGTGGCGGAAGTAGTCACCCCATTGCGGATGTTTTGCAGGGGCTATGAAGCCACAGGCGCTGACCTGATCGTCATTTAACCAGAATGTGTTTGGTGCATGTCCGCTTGCAGGCACACAGGCCACCCCTGCTGGCACCAGTAGGGCTTGCCAGTACCCAGCGTTGTAGAGTTGGAACACGCTGCTCAGTTGCTGGGTAAGGCTGGCATGGTCAGCGTGCCAGTCAATATCTGCTGCTGATCCTATGCCTGCATTTTTCAGGGTGTTGGAAAAATTTGTTTTTTCCTTCTCGCTCAACAGGGCGAGGAATACCCATTGTCCTTCTGCACAGTCGTACAGGCGGTAAGTGGGTGTCAGACCGTGAAGTCCGGCATCGGGTTGCAGGCGCTCGGGTTTGCCGGGGTAGTCCAGAAAGTCATCATGATTGGCGTACGCATTGGCGCCAAACATATCAATAAGAATCTGTTGTCCTTTGCCAGTGGACTGGCGCGCATAAAGCCCAAGCAGCACCGAGCTGGTGACCACCATCGCGGTGTTTGGATCTGGATTAACCTCGTTTGCCCGCATCAGTCGGCTTGTCCAGAGACGGATGTTATCGATGTCCTGCAGGGTGTCGGGCACATGTTCACCCATCTGGTACATCACACCGCCCATAGCGGCGCCTGGAATCGGGTGCGTGCTGGGTCGCAGCGCGCTGGGTCCATCCGGCCCATAGCCGTTACATTGCAGAAAAATAAGACCCGGGTTGATCGCGCTGAGCGTGGCGTAGTCGATGCCCAGGCGCTCTGGTACGCCGGGACGATAGTTGTGGATGACGATATCTGCGTCAGCAACCAGCTGATGGACAATTTTCTGGCCTTCCGCTGATTTCATGTTGAGGCTGATGCTCTGTTTGCCCGGGTTGACCCGAGCAGAGCCGATACCGGACAGCATGCCCCTGAATGGATCTCCGCCAATTTGTTCCACCTTGATAACGGTGGCACCCATGTCCGCCAGGAATGAAGCACCCAACGGGGCAGCAATAATAGTAGCTATCTCCACAACTTTTAGACCGGTCAGAGGCAGGTGTGTGCCGCTGTGTTGTGCC
>CBDUMB010000647.1:0-1741 GCA_965368205.1 uncultured Pseudomonadaceae bacterium
TCAGAGTCTCCCTGGTGCAGTGTATCGAATAAAACACGGACTCTGAGACAACCTGCTTTTTATTCGGTACAGGGGCAGGCTCACGCCAGCGAGCCGGTGATCGACTTACGCTGGCTGAGTTCGATCCAGTTGCCATCAGGGTCCTGTACAAACGAGATATAAGCAACGTCACCGAGCCGTACCGGCGCTGAGCCTTCACGACCGCCTTTGGCCAGTATTTCAGCATGGGTGCCGACGACATCAAACACCTGCATGGTCATATAACGATAACCCAGAGCGACCCGCTCAAAAGGTTTGACTACACCTTCCTGAAGCTTGATGCGGGACGCGCCTACCTGAAACGTGTCGGCGCCACCAGTGCTCAAACCCAGTACTTCACTGTAAAAACGCCTGCTCGCAGTAAGATCATTTACTGTCATATGCAAAGTGAGATTCTGTCCTGGCGCATCAGATTGGGGGCTCATCCAGACTTCATTGCCGTCCGGGTCAAGCAGCTCAATGCAACTGTCCACGGCGTCACTGTAGATTTCCAGGGTGCTTAAACCAGTGGGATTGTCCTGCGACACGGGTTCGCGCCTGTTATTAATCTTCAGGACGCTGTCGCCGATGGCATGACGATGTTGGTGTAAGCCACCGCCTACTTTCAACAATTCACTGTAGGGGACGTGGACTTGTTCCTGCCAGAACGCCAACATAGCATCTATTTCATTGGTGTAGAGACCCACGTCTAATGCAGGTTTGGCCAGTTCCATATCGATTCCTCAGTAACCTCAAAGCGGTAGATTACCTTGTTTGTTGAAGATGTGTCGCTGCCGGATGATCTGGTGGATCGCGACCTATTTGCTGCACAGCTGAATGACATATACGGGCACGACAAAGGTGCCCGGATTATTGCGTGGCTGGCAAAGGATCACACTCGAGCCTATTGGCATAACCCGCTGCAGCCGGGTGCCACGTTAGCCATAGGCGATGCTGTACCGGGTCTCGAAGGGGTCAGGCAGGTGCCACTTGAAGTACCACTCAGCACCGATCCACAAGCGAGCGCGGGTCAGATCTACCTGCAGAACCCTTCCAGTGTGTTTGCGGTGCGCGTGTTGAATCCGCAAGCGGATGAAGAAATTCTCGATCTTGCTGCTGCGCCAGGCGGCAAAACTCTGGCGATTGCGGCGGCGATGAATAATTCCGGGAGGATTGCAGCGGTTGAGGTGGTGCCAGGTCGTTTTCACCGGTTACGGGCAAACCTGGAGCGGTGTGGTGTTACCAATGTTGAGTTTTATCTCAAAGATGGTCGTAGCGTCGGCAGGGCGGTACCGGAACGATTTGATCGCGTGTTGCTGGATGCCCCGTGCAGCTCCCAGGCGCGCATGCGCTGGGACAATCCCGCCACGTATACACATTGGTCTTCACGTAAGGTCAAAGAATCCCAGCGCAAACAGAAAAGTCTGTTGCGCTCGGCGTATGCCGCGCTGAAACCTGGTGGTGTGCTGGTCTATTCCACCTGCTCGTTCAGTGTGGAAGAAAACGAGCTGGTGGTGAATCATCTGTTGCAGCGTAGCGAAGCGCAATTGTTAGCAATCAATACGGTTATAAGCAATGTTCAGCCTGGTCTCACTGCGTGGCGCGGAAGGTTGTTGCATGCTGATTTACACCGTTCGATCCGGGTTATTCCTGATGGCGTTTGGGATGGGTTTTATCTGGCGTTATTGAAAAAACCCGATTGAAACCTCGTGTGTTTGGGAAT
>CBDUMB010000648.1:0-1700 GCA_965368205.1 uncultured Pseudomonadaceae bacterium
TGTACCGATTCATCCAATGGAACGTCAAACAATGTGGTCATGGGCTTATAGCTAGGAGACTTCTATTAAATCTAGCCAATATTCACGCGGGCGCCAGTTTTTCTACTCTGATGAGACGCCCAACACACCTTCTTTGACCATTACAGCGATTTCATCGGTCTTGTAGCCTAATTCAGCCAGCAATTCTTCTGAGTGTTCGCCCAGGGTAGGCGCATGGCGACGAATCTGCGCAGGTGTTTTGTCAAACCGAGCCGCAGGCCGAGGCTGACGGATGGTGCCTGCCGTTGGATGCTCATATTCACGCAGAATATCATTGGCCAGGATCTGTTCATGAGTGAGGAGATCATCACGACTCAACACCGGCGCACAGGGCACACCCTCCGCGTCCAGGCGCTGCAACCAGTAAGCTGAGCTGTTGGTGGCAATGACCTCTGCAGTGAGCTGCAATCGCTCCGTGACGTGCATCGCACGGGCATTGATGGTGGCAAAGCGCTCATCATCCCGCCATTCGGGTTTGTCCAGGGCGCGACACATACCGTGCCATTCTTTGTCGGAAACCGCTCCAGCGGTGATGTAGCCATCTGTGGTGGCAAAAATCAGGTCTGGTGACAGCTGCGCACGGGCCGCCTTTACTTCTTTACCCACCAGGGTGTAGCCAGACATACCTTCCGGCCATAAATAGGCCAGCATCGTATCCAACATTGCCAGTCGAACATGTTGTCCGACGCCTTTACGCTCCCGCGCAAACAGCGCTGCTGTAATCGCCTGGGCAGCAGTCACTGCAGTGGTTTTATCCGGAATAATGGTGCGTATCATCTTCGGCCGCCCGGTTTCGCCGTCAGCCTGAATGGCAGCCAGCCCGGACAGTGCCTGGATGACAGGGTCGTACACACGCTGATGAGCATAAGGCCCGCTTTCACCAAAGCCGCTGATCGACACATAGATTATGTCCGGGCGAATCTCGCGCACAGCGTCTTCACCAAACCCCATACGTTCTATGGTGCCTGGCCTGAAGTTCTGCACAAACACATCTGCTGTCGCGACTAACTCTCGCAGGATTTTGGCCCCCGCCTGGGTTTTCAAATCCAGCGCGAGGCTGCGTTTGGAACGATTGGAGGATATAAAGGTTGCGGTTATCCCACTGCGATTCGGGCCCGCACCGCGCACCAGATCACCGGATAACGCCTCTACTTTAATGACGTCCGCACCCTGGTCAGCCAACATCATTGTTGCAACGGGTCCGGAAATCATGGACGTCAGGTCCAGCACGCGCACGCCGTCAAGTGGTCCCGGTGCGGCGTCGGTCATATCACTATGATCACCTTCTGGCACGCTCACAATCCTGCAGCTTTCAGGGCGGTGGCTTTGGCCCATTTGTAATCTGCCTTGCCATTGGGCCCACGTCTGACCGTATCTACAAACAAGACCTCTTTTGGCACCTTGTAACCTGCCAGATGATCCCGGGTATAGGCAATCAGATCTTCCGCGCCGACGCTCTGACCTTCACGTGTTGAGGTAACCGCAACGATGCGCTCACCAAAACGATCGTCTGGTACGCCAACCACCAACGAATCCAATATTGACCCGTGGCGTTTTACCGCCTCCTCTACCTCTTCTGGAAAGACCTTTTCGCCACCCGTGTTGATACACACACTACCTCGCCCTAACAGGGTGATAGACCCATCATCCTCTACAGTTGC
>CBDUMB010000649.1:0-1682 GCA_965368205.1 uncultured Pseudomonadaceae bacterium
AAAAAGACGCAAGATCGACTTCGGCAACCGTGCCGAGAGGCACAACCTGCACATCGGTCTTTAGCGGTATATCTCGAGCGCGGGTGAACACTTCTCCCGCCCGACGCAATTCACTACCGATCAACTCCAGTTGTTCTACAGCTTCGGGTTCGTGCTGTAAGCGAAGCTCCAGAATATGCAGGTAATTATGAACAATGCTGAGCGGATTGTTCGCCTCATGCACAATTTCACGCAAACGATTATACTCTGCGGCACGAAACTGTTCGAGTAGATCCTGGCCATCATCAGCCATCAGATCTGCGTTAGTCGAAGCGTCCTGACAAAGCCGCTCAACATGATTCTGCAGATGCTCTACATAAAGTTCTGCCTGCAATTCGACATCACTGTCTTCATCTGAGGCAACCAGCATCAAACCAGCACCATTCGTCAAACTTAGGGGTACAGCGACCGCCTCCTCGCAATCGAGTTCGCGCAACAGCAAACGGTCAACAACTGCCAGGTCGTCACTTTCCGCCACACTGAGGGTTTTAACGCCCCGCGCCGTCGCGGCCAGAATACTGGTCCTGCTATTGAGTTTGATTGCGTAATCCGGATACCCCAATACATGCAGAACACTCTGGCCGGTATCGTCCACAAGCAACAGAGGCGGTTGCAGAAACAGACAGCGGCTGACCAGATCATGTTGCAGCTGCAGTGATTGCCAATCATGACAGTCCGCCATACCTTCAGTCATGATTGATATCTGCTGGCGGAGCCAGATTTGCTGCGCGGCATCGTTCTCCGTATCCGGATTCAGACCGACGCCAAACCGAGCAACAAGCTCGCTGGCGGCACGTTCAGAGTCCTCCAGAAGGCCAGCCAGAGTTTGCCGCGACATATCCAGCAACTGTTCAGCCAGCTCAAATTCACGCCCGACCTCCAACGCATCGACGACCGCAAAAACGCGCAATTCCAGCAGCGCATCTTCCAACAAGGCAGGGTTGGTACCACGGTATTTGATCAACGCTGATAGCTGCGGATCATGCGGCAGCTGCACACCCGATACCGCCAGTAGAGCACGCAGCCGCACATTGGCATGCGCCTCGCCATCTTCAACATCTGATTGCGGATCGAGGTGATCAACCAGCAACTGGGCAAGACAGGCCGCCCGCAACACGGACATCCACTGATCCAGACTCAGACGCGCGCTACCAACAATCGGTAAAACCGACCAGGCCTGGGCACGCGCCAGAGCAGAACGTTCATGGCCCTCAAGGTTGGCTATCTGAGTACGCAGCGCATCCAGATCTGCGGGGATATTGAGGAGTTTGAGCCAGCGGGTAAGCAGATCAGCGTCTGCAGATAAAAGCAGGCACAGTTCATCGATATCGCACTGCAACGGCGCAACAATCTGTAGATAGCGTAAGATGACCGCGTCTGGGGTCACGCGCCGTGTCTCCCTCTTGCGCCAAAGATGACGCTGTAACTGAACGTCACAGCCGCGCTAACCCTGCACAGCGGGTGAATGTGACTGTCATAACCACCACTTTTCGAACACTGCTGCTCTTTAGTTTTTATTGGCTATGCAGGCAATTTGTTATGCGCGCCACAATCTTTGAGCGCTCAGGGACACTATATTAATGATCGTCCCAACAAAGGCTATAGGAAGTTTGTAGCGGATTTATTGTTTTTAAATTTCAATT
>CBDUMB010000650.1:0-1678 GCA_965368205.1 uncultured Pseudomonadaceae bacterium
GACGCGGTGATGCCATGATGAACACACCAGTAGGGTGTCACCTGCTTTTCTTTCAGATGTTCATAGGTGTCGAGCAGATCGTCGAGACCTGCATAGGTATAAGCAACATGGTCAACGCCAACAAGCCCTTGTTTTTCAGCCTCTGTGTCGTCAGGCCTGACCACATCCAGATCTATCATTGCAAGACGATGATGCTCCCCATCGTAGGAGAGAAAGGCCATCGCAGGATTCTGATGGTGAATGTCGGCGTCAAAGACAAGCGTGTACCAATTGAGCATTTCTGCGAATCGATGAGTTCGATATACAACATGGGCGAACTTCGAAGGTTGTGCGCGTGGCATTGACCACCTCTAAAAACTTGGACTGTAGCACCAATTTTTACTACGTCGTGCTGATTAAATCCACCTGAAGATTACCGGGTAAGTGCTGACCTGTTCCGGCGGTGCGCAGTTGTATTGATGGTGTTGTTGATCAACAAACATCACTACACTGCTGCTGAACTTAATTTACTGAGCTTTCTTGCAACAATCTTCATCCCATCAGTCCCCTGCAACACCTGAGATAAATATCGGGGTTTCACGCAAGGAAAGGTAGGTCGCCACCTGGTGCGGCTGGGCTCCTTCATGGCCATGGGTACCTTAACCATGAACGTGGCGCAGTTAGCCGAAGCGGTGTATCTGGGCATGTTAGGCACGGAAGCGCTGGCCGCAATGGGTTTTGCCTTTCCCCTGACGATTACCCTGTTTGCCTTCGCCGGCGGCATTGGCAGCGGTGCATCGTCTGTTATTGCACGCGCCATGGGTGCTGGTGAACGCGCGCAGGCCTCCATCCTGGTCACCCATGCGCAGATTTTGTCCGTGGTGGTTGGCGTTGTCCTGGCGGTTATTGGCTACGTTTACGCCTACCAGATAGTGTCTGCTCTGGGCGCTCAGGATTTAGTCCTGGAGCTGACCGTCGCCTATCTGCAGGTCTACATGATTGGCGTGCCGTTCTTTCTCTTGTCCATCGTAGGTTCAACTTTGCTGCGCGCAACCGGCAGCGCGGCCAGCCCTGGCATTGTCATGACCGTGGGTTCAGTCATTCAAATTGCGCTCGGTCCAGTATTGATCTTCGGTTGGTTTGGTTTGCCGGAACTTGGCATTGCCGGTGCGGCCTGGGCATACGTTATCTCTCGAATCTCCAGTGTTGCTTTATACGCAGTGCTCCTGGCCAAAGCGGAACTCATGACATGGCAGCTTAAAGGGATTGGACAATCCTGGATGGCTATCATGCACGTTGGCGCACCGGCGATTGCCAGCGGTCTGGTGATGCCGATCTCTATGCTGGTGATTACCCGTTTACTGGCTAATCACGGCCACGAAGTGGTCGCGGCTTATAACGTTGCCTCACGAGTAGAAACCATCGCACATATGATTCTGTGGTCGTGCTCGTCTTCTGCTGAACCCTTTATTGGGCAGAATTGGGGCGCCCGGCAGTATGACCGTGTACGCCGCGCGCTCTTTCTGTGCCACTCGTTTTGTCTGGCCTGGGGTGCAGCCACCTTCTTTTTTATGGTCGCTTTTGGCGCCGCCCTGGTGAGTCTGATCGACGACAACCCCCAGGTGGTGGCAACGGCTGAGACATTTTTTCTCATCCTTCCGCAGAGTATCGGTTTCATGGGCATGATGCAGGTGGCACA
>CBDUMB010000651.1:0-1664 GCA_965368205.1 uncultured Pseudomonadaceae bacterium
TCACATCTGCAGCACAAAAGTGGCTACAAAACAGGCGGCTAAGGGGCTAAAGTTGATAGAGGTCGCGCTGATCCATGCCCATTTGGGCTATTTAAGCGCGCGGTCACCCAGTCAGCCAGGTAACCAGGCAATCAGGTAAAGAGGTAGTCAGTGGGCGCAGCGGCAAAATTCGAAAATTACGACGAGTGGAAGACATTTGCACTGAACAAAGATCGTTTGTCTGGTGCTGAAAGCTGGCGCACCCGTGATGAAAGTACACTGTATGACTATCGTGTAATCCGCCGTCGATACGATGAGTTAGCAGAGGTGCGCGCATCCGGAGATGTTCAGCGTCTGCTGTTTTACATGCATGAAGGCTTTCACGGCAACATGGCGGGCATGGGTTCGCCTGCTCTATACACGCGTACCAAGTTCGGCACTAAAAACCTAATCACCCAGTACATCAATGAGATGGTGTTGGCTCTGCAGGACCTGGAGGCTGTCCCGGACAGCGAGATCAGCCTGAAGGAAAAGTTTGCGTTCTATAAACGGGCGTCTGATTGTTTTGGTCGTACCGGGTTGATGCTTAGCGGAGCGGGCTCACTGGGGCCTTTCCATATCGGGGTTGTGAAAGCGTTAAACGAGCAGGGGCTGCTGCCGAACATTATTTCCGGTGCCAGTGCGGGTTCTATCTGTGCAGCGGTAGCAGGTACCCGGGAAGATGCCAGTCTTGAACAAATGCTCAACACAGATGAAATCATCAACTCCATGACATCTGTCGGCGGTGAGCAGCGTTCCTCAAACCGCGTCAAACGTCAGGACGTCGTGGACATGTTGGAAGTTCTGATTCCCGATCTGACCTTTGAAGAGGCTTACGAGGAAACCGGCCGCTACATTAATGTGTCGGTGGCACCAGCCGCAGTCAACCAGCGTGCACGCGTCCTGAATGCCATTATTTCGCCAAACGCGTGCATCCGCGAAGCGGTGCTGGCGTCGTGTGCCATTCCGGGTGTTTTTCCCGCTGTTACGCTGGCAGCTAAAACCCGGACGGGTGAGCGCAAGCCTTATATAGCAACACGTAAGTGGGTTGATGGTTCTATTACGCACGATATGCCTGCGCGCAGACTGACCCGTCTATACGGTGTTAATCACTTCATCAGCAGCCAGACCAATCCCTTTGTGCTCTGGACGATGCAGGATCCAAATTCAACCTCGCTGTTTGCGCAGCTGTCGTCTGTGTATCAGGGTGCCATGCGAGACTGGTCCAAAGCGGTTTATCCGTTCACCATGAATCTGGTCCGTAACGTGTACCCGGCTAACATCATGACCCGCATGTGGTTTGGCCTGTTAACTCAGTCTTATACCGCAGATATCAATATTTCTCCGACACAACGGTTTGTGAACCCCGCAAAGTTATTGTCGGTGTTAACGCCGCAGGAGACCTTTGACCTGATTCGGGCAGGCGAGGAAGCGACCTGGCCAAAAATTGAAATGATTCGTAACTGCACCGCAGTCAGCCGGCAGATTGATTCGACGCTGAAAGGCATTGAAGAATCGATTGCGCCAGCGGCATAGCAGGGCGCAGGCACTGCCTGGCAATAATTTACTGTCAGGCAGTTTAATCCTCTGGGCTACAAGCCCAGCACAGCTTTGGCGATGACGTTGCGCTGAATCTCGTTCGAACC
>CBDUMB010000652.1:0-1663 GCA_965368205.1 uncultured Pseudomonadaceae bacterium
CACGACATTGTCGCGCAATACACGAATCGGCTTGTTCCGATGAACTGAGCCTTCGGTGACCATACAGCCGGCAATGGCGCCGTAACGAGGTGAACGGAACACATCCCGCACCTCAGCAATACCAACAATCTCTTCACGAATTTCTGGCGACAACATGCCGGACAGTGCCGCGCGAACGTCGTCGATCAATTCGTAGATCACGCTGTAATAGCGCAGATCTATACCTTCTTTTTCAAGCAGAGTTTTTGCTGCTTTGTCAGCCCGGACGTTAAAACCAAACACCGCAGCACCGTAGGTGACCGCCATTGTGGCATCTGATTCGGATATACCACCAACACCGGAGCCCAGAACCTGTACGCCGACCTCATCGTTACCCAAATCTGCGAGGGCCTGGATGATGGCTTCAAGACTGCCGCGGACGTCACTTTTGATCACCAGTTTGAGAATGCGTTTTTCGCCTTCCACCATGTTGGCAAACATGTTGTCCAACTTAGCAGCCTGCTGAGTAGCCTGACGGCGCTCCTGACTCTTATCTGCACGGAACTCAGCCAGCTCACGAGCCGATCGCTCATCAGTGGCAACCGAGAAGTCGTCACCCGCGGCAGGCGTGCCATTTAAACCCAGCACTTCCACGGGCTGAGAAGGGCCAACAGATTTAGTTGGCTGACCGGTATCGTCCAGCATTGCGCGTACGCGCCCAAAACACTCACCGGCAATAATCACATCACCCTGCTTCAGGCTACCGTTCTGTACCAGAACCGTAGCAACCGGTCCGCGCCCTCTATCCAGGCGGGATTCGATAACCACACCCTGACCGGGCGCCTCGGCAATTGCACCTAATTCCATAATCTCTGATTGCAGCACAATGGCTTCAAGCAGCCTGTCCACGCCTTCACCGGTAATTGCGGACACTTTCACAAATTGCGTGTCGCCACCCCACTCTTCCGGCACCACGTCTTTAGCTGCAAGTTCGTTGGTGACACGGTCAGGATCAGCTGATTCAAGATCACATTTATTTATGGCAACAATAATCGGCACTTCAGCGGCTTTTGCGTGCTGAATCGCCTCTTCTGTCTGAGGCATCACACCATCGTCAGCGGCAACCACCAGAATCACAATATCGGTGACTTTGGCACCGCGTGCACGCATCGAGGTAAACGCGGCGTGGCCGGGTGTATCAATAAAGGTGACTTGGCCGCCTTTGGTTGCAACACTGTAGGCGCCGATATGCTGAGTGATGCCACCGGCTTCGCCGCTGGTCACACGCGTGTGACGAATGTAATCCAACAATGATGTTTTACCATGGTCGACGTGACCCATCACGGTGACTACCGGTGCCCGCGGCTCCGTATCACCTTCAATTTTCAGTGAAGCTTCCAGCTTCTCTTCCAACACATCGTCGCTGACTACTTTGACTTTGTGACCCATCTCTTCAACCACAAGGGTTGCAGTATCCTGATCAAGCGTCTGGTTAATGGTCGCCATGACCCCCATGCCCATCAGTGTCTTGATCACTTCTGATGCTTTGATCGCCATACGCGAAGCCAGATCAGCAACGGAGTTAACTTCACCAACCTCTACTTCACGAGAGATAAACTCTGTTGGCTTGAACTCACCACCCTGGGTTTCAACGTGCAGGGCGCTCTGGCGATGAGAAGGTCTG
>CBDUMB010000653.1:0-1634 GCA_965368205.1 uncultured Pseudomonadaceae bacterium
AATCGCCAGACTTGCCCCCACAGTCTTAGGACGGAACAGGTCAGGTGAGGTCATGGTGTTGTCCACCACGTAAACCAGATTATGCTCTGCACACAGCTTGCCGATACCTTGCAGATCTGCCACCTGTGTACGCGGATTGGCTATGGTTTCCACAAACACCAGCTTTGTGGCGGGCACTATCGCATCCGCTACCGCTTGCGCCTGGGTGGCATCAACAAAAGTAACTTCCACACCCTGGGTATCGAAACTGTTCATCAACGAATTGGTATTGCCAAACAGAAAAGCTGAACACACCACATGGTCACCCGGACGCAACAGCGCAAAAATTGTCGTGCCGATGGCCGCCATACCGGTACCGAAGCAGATGGACTTCAGCCCGCCTTCCATCACCGTTACTTTGTCTTCTAACGCATCTACCGTAGGGTTTACCTGTCGGCCGTAGGTGTAGCCAGGTTGCGTGCCTTGAAAAACGCCGGCCAGATCTCTGGCATCCGCATAGCCAAAAGCGACTGAAGTATGAATCGGCTTATGCGTCGCTCCATGCTCGATGGTGTGCTGACGGTCGTTGTGCACAATTTTTGTGGTGAAACCTTTCATGACGAAACAGACAAAAGCAAAGGGCCGCAAACTATACGGGAAAACGCCCCCGCGTCGCTACGTGCTGAACAAGGGGCTTTAGATCAGGCTGGAACGAGCTTGGCGGCGTCACCGAGCACCGTGGCGAACCGATTTTCTTTCAGTAGACTCACCAGGTCGCTGGCAGGTACTGCAGGGGAAAAAATAAAACCCTGCACCTCTTCACAGCCCTGCTGCTGCAGATATTCAAGCTGTGTGTGGTTTTCAACACCTTCAGCAATCAGGTCTAAATGCAGACCCCGCGCCATGGCAACAATGGCATCAATGATGCTCGCATCTCCATGCTCAGCACGGATATCCCCTACAAAAGAACGATCGATTTTTAAGGTATTGATCGGGAATTGATGCAGGTAAGACAACGACGAATAGCCGGTACCAAAATCATCTATCGCAATATGGGCGCCCAGTTTACGCACTGCTTTGAGCTTGGGGATAATCACTTCCATATCCTGCATCAGGGTATTTTCGGTGATTTCGAGTTTCACACTCTTGGCCGGCAGGCCGCTGGTTCGCAGCGACGCAACAAACCGCTCTACAAAGTCATCCTGTTCAAGCTGCATCGCCGTGAGATTCACCGATACACAGACGTCACCCAATCCTGCCCGCTGCCAGGACGCCACTTCGTTGAACGCCTGCCGCTGGACATATTCATCAATCTGGGTGATCAGGCCGGTTTCTTCCGCCAGCGGTAAAAACTCACGCGGTTCAATCAGGCCGCGAATCCCGTGGCGCCAGCGAACCAGCGCTTCCACGCCAGTAATCTTGCCACTCTGCAGTGACACCTGAGGCTGATAATAAACTTCAAATTCACCCTGAATCAGGCCATTACGCAGTTCACGCTCAAGACTCAAACGACTGGAGAACTGATGATTCATCTCTTCAGAGAAGAACTGATAACCATTTTTGCCACGGCCTTTGACGTGGTACATGGCTATGTCCGCGTTCTGAATCAGCTCTTCGCCGCTATCACCAGCTTCCGGATACATGGCAATACCAAT
>CBDUMB010000654.1:0-1632 GCA_965368205.1 uncultured Pseudomonadaceae bacterium
ATTGAAGGGTTAATTGCCATCGCTGATGGTGAACACCCGCGCAGCGTGGAAATGCGTTTGCGCGGACTTGTTGCGGGCAGCTGATGCGTCGCCGATACGTTGAAGCGGAAAATGATACCGATCGTTGGATGGTGTCGTACGCAGACTTCATTACTTTGTTGTTTGCTTTTTTTGTTGTGATGTATGCAATCTCATCGGTAAACGATGAAAAATACCGGGTACTTTCCGCAACTCTGTCCGAAACCTTTGCAGTTGATTCCGCCAGTCTCGATCCCATTCAGGTTGGCGAGCCTGACAAAGCCGCCTCTCCCCATGTAGTTGACCTGCCGGAAAGCACAGCTTTCGCTGATCAGGAAGAAGGAGATACTTTTGTTGAGGATCCGATTGACGCGGCGCAATCCTTATTGGGTGGTTTCGCTCAGCTGGAAGGTGTCTCAGTGGCCTCTAATAACGATTGGCTTGAGCTCAGCCTGGATGCCAACGTATTGTTTGCACCAGGACAAACCAGCCTGACCCCGGCGGCATCAGCTTTACTCGAGCCAGCCATCGCGCTGGTTTCCAGCACCCGTAACCCGTTAACAATAGAAGGCTTTACTGACAACGTACCCAGTGAATCTCAGTTGTATCCTTCCAACTGGGAAATATCATCCGCACGGGCGTCATCAGTAGCTCGTTTCTTTGTCAGCCAGGGGGTGCGCCCCGAACGGATTTCCGCCGTAGGCTATGGCGAAAACTTCCCGGTTGCGACCAATGCAACGCCTGATGGGCGCGCCGCCAACCGGCGGGTTGTTGTAGTCATCGCGCGACGCACAGATGCCTCGCGAAACCTCAATGCAAACCCCGATGGTGGGGCGTTTGCATTCCTGCGTTCGGGGCCGCAAAACCAGCTTGATCCGCGGGTTGTGAAAACCAGGACCCCCGAGGGTGGATTAATATTCAGTACCGAAAGTGACCTGCTGTCTCGCGATGAGGAATAGCAGATTGACCGTGTAATTACGGATCCTCTTACCTCGATTCTTTTCACCGTCAACAAAATCACTCAGTGATTGACGACAGGTGTCGTTTTTCTGGCGCATCTGTATATCTGTACTATTCTTTTAGATACGAGAAGTATTGCTGTTCATGTCATTCCAGTTCCACGAGGTGAGCCATGGGAATAGATCGCATACAGACAACATTGCCAACCTATACGTCGTTACAGCGTCGTGGTCGGGTCCGCAAGGGCAAAGGTAGCAGTGAAGATGATGTTGCCGATGAATCGCAAAGCGATAAGGTCGACGGGCAGGTCAATCAGCATGCGAACGGTAAACGGGTTGAACAGGATAAGGATGAAGACAATTCCGATGAAGACGGGGGCCACATAGATGAACATGTTTAGTTGGATCATGTTAATGATTGTTGGTGTCGTCTGCGCATCCGGCTATTTATTGCTGTTTATGCAAAGCATGAGGGCACACAGGCAGATCCAGCAGCTGCAAAAGCAGCTCGATGTATTTGTTGACAGTTCTATTAACGTTGCGCGTTCAGTTGACCAGCTTGTGCATCATGGAGACGGTGCGCGATCTCCTGCTGTATCTTCGCGTCGCTGGATACTGCAGGAAGCTAAAAGTAGATTAGGCAGTGGTGAAGAGT
>CBDUMB010000655.1:0-1615 GCA_965368205.1 uncultured Pseudomonadaceae bacterium
AGCTCTTCGGTCTGCGCGATGTTTGCTCCGACGTCGGTGCCCGTGCTGGCGATACTAGTACCCCACGGGTCGACGACCCGAATGCCGGCAAGCGTCACCAGCTGCGCATCTTTCAGCACCGGTAACATGCGTTGACCTATCTGTTTGATCAGCGGGCGAGGCGTGATGCCACTAATGCCATCGGGGAAGGGCGGTAGTACTTTTGAGGTGGCGAGGTCCAGCGAGGGTAGATAAGGCACCCAACGATCCTCTTTCTGTGCGTCGCTGAGATCGATTTCACGACTCATCGCCAGCCAGTCCTGCGTGCCCTGCTCCGCTACTATGGAGCGGTATAAAGCCGCGACAAATGCGCCCTGAGCAATCAAGGCAGATTCGGTCTGTCTGACCAGAGGGCTTTCGTACAGACGCATCAGTTGAATGCCGGCCAGAGGGAGAATCAGAACCACCAGGTTGACCCCGATCAGGACGCTGCGCAGCGAAACGGTGGGCCAGTGATGTTTCATACAGCCTGGTACAGGAGACGATAGCCAACGCCGTGCACGGTGGCGATGCCTGGTGCGCCAGCGTCCAGGAGTTTGTCCCGCAAGCGTCGGATGTGACTGTCAATGGTGCGGCCGCTGACAACCCGACGAACGTCATAAGCGCCCTGCATCAGAGCATCGCGGCTGAACACTTTTTCCGGTCGACCTGCCAGCGTGCGCAGAAGTTGAAACTCCGTGTGGGTCAGATTCAACACAGTGTCCTGCCAGGATGCCTGCAAGGTCTCGGTATCTATATGGTAACCACCGCAGGTGATCACGTGGTGATCTGCATCTGCGGGATCTAACTCTTTTGTTCTTCTCAGGTTCGCTTTCACCCTCGCAACCAGCTCTCGCGGGCTGAAAGGTTTGCCGACATAGTCGTCGGCGCCCATTTCCAGGCCCATGATGCGGTCTACCTCTTCGTCTCTGGACGACAGCAGCACTATGGGTACTGGCGAAATCTGACGCAGCGCGCGACAGACCTGCAGGCCGTCAAGTTCAGGCATCAGGACATCGAGAATGATCAGATCAGGCTGGTTTCTTTCGTGTTGGGTGAGGGCTTCGACGCCGTCATTGGCGGTGAGCGTGCGATAGCCAGCCTGCTGTAGAGCAAAACAAACTACTTCACGGATATGGGGGTCGTCGTCGACAACTAAAATGGACTGCATTTGAACATTGTACGCAAGCTTTTATCGGCTGTAGCGTGCGGTTGACGCGTTTGCACATAATTTGCACAAATCTATGCGGGCTTTGCACATAAACGGGTAGTTTCGACGCGCCCGTGGAGCAGCTTATGCACATGGATCTGCGATCGTTACAGCATGTTAATCGCAGATCGAATAGTCCGTCCAGCAAATACCTTCTGTTGGACCAACCTTGCCATTTTGGCGGGTGCGCTGGTGTTGGCCTATCAACCGATGATCTGGTTGTTAGGCACCTGGCATAGCGCTGGTTACGACGGTGTTGGATGGATCGCTTTTGCGCTGGTGCTGGGGTTGGGTATCTGGTCTGCCACTTCACCCCAGGTCACCCGGGTGGCCAATGTGGGGCGAACCTACGGTCTGTTGTCAGTCACAGCGGTCATTCGTCTCCTT
>CBDUMB010000656.1:0-1614 GCA_965368205.1 uncultured Pseudomonadaceae bacterium
GTTAGGGTGCGATCTGGTTGGTTCTGTTGTTTCAGCGTCACTGATCCATCCACCAGAAACCAGGCATAAGGAGATGTTTCGCCCTGGGTAAGCAGTGGCTCATCGGTGGCGGTGGTCAGGATGTGCGCACAGCTCTGTGCCTGCAGAAACGTATCTGCAGACGCGTCCTTGAAAAAGGTGTGGTTACCCAGCAGACGTTTTAGCGTGCCTGCGTGGGCGGGTGTAATCTGCTGAAGCTGTGACATCTATACATCCTGGATCCTGACTTGAGTATAGATGGCTTCAGCAGGTCTGCTAGTTGGGGTTTGCACTCCCTAAACCATCAATATTCAGCAGCGGGATACTTGTGCCACCGGAGACCTGGGGCAGTTTGCCGTTCCATTTTTCTGCGATACGCAGCTGGATCAGGGCGGGGTTATCTTTTAACGCTTCGGCCTCCCTGCGGATGGCGTCCGCACGGGCTTTTGAAGCAACTTCAATCTGATAGGCTTCTGCGTCTGCCGCCAGGGTGCGTTCCGCTGCTGCAGCTTCTGCCTGAGTGACGCGACGAAGTTTTTCGTTTTTCGCCTGCAGGGCTTCCTGCTCAGCACGTACTTTATCTTCGATTGCGCGATTAAACTCTGCCGAGAAATCGAAGTCGGTAATGGCAACGTTGGCGATGCTCAATGCGTTGGGCACCTCTTTTTGCGTCAGCGTTTCATTAATGAATTTTTCTATAGCGGACTGAATCTGAATTTTCACTTCGGCGCGTTTAGTGATGAGCTGTTCTGCCGTGTATTGGGCAGTAACCGCTTTAACCGATTCCATAATGGCTGGATTAACCAGCGTGCTCTCTACAATTTCTCTGCGCCCGATGGTCTGATAGGTCAGCGGCATGACCGGTCCGGTCATTGAATACTGCACAGCAACCTTGGTGCTCACAACCTGCAGATCCTGGGATGCGGCACTGGCATGATTTTCTGCCTTGCGTAGACGAATGTCGATTTCTTCAACCTGGTCGAGAAAAGGTTTTTTCATGTGAAAACCTTCCTCTAGAGGTTCAGGCTGAACGGCGCCTAACGTTTTAACTATGCCAACGTGGCCGGCGCTCACCACAACAAAACTGCTGGAGAGTAAATACACCGCGATAGCCAGAACAATGCCTATGCCAATAAATTGAGGTTTCATGACGAGTTTCCCTTGAGCGTGATGGGTAGAGGTTGTGCCGGAAGAAGTCGGTGACGTCAAGGTTTTTGCTGCGTCCGAGAGGGTGTTGTTTCTTCGCTGGCGGCGTCAGCGGCAAACATTTCTTCCAGCTCTTTGGCCGCGGTTTTTGACAGGTCCTGCATTTTTTCATTGTCGTTGTGCAGGTGTTGATGCGCATGCAGACGCTCTACGTCTTTGGCCTCGAAAGCTTCAACCGATTGCCGGGCTCGTGCAGCGCTGTAACCTAAACCAGTCAACACTGCCTCGGTCATGCTTAAAGCTGAATAAAAGGTATCGCGACGGATGATTTCGATACCCAGATCCATGAGCTGATAGGCGTGTTTGCGATTGTGTGCACGGGCGTAGATTTTGAGATGCGGGAATTGCTTTGAAACAATTGCGGCGGTTTGTAGAGACGCCTGGGCCTCG
>CBDUMB010000657.1:0-1612 GCA_965368205.1 uncultured Pseudomonadaceae bacterium
CACCGGACACACCCACAGGGGCCAGATTGTGCCGTTTAACTTTCTCGTTAAAAAAGTCTTTCCACGCCTGTACCGGGATTATCAGGTGGACGGCATGTTTTTGTACGTGTCGCCAGGCACGGGAACCTGGGGACCTGTTATGCGGCTCGGCTCCAAGTGCGAAATCACGCTGATTGAGCTAATGTAACCCGGGCAAAAAAGACAAAGGCAAATCCCATGACCAACGCCAACTGGTCGGAGCCAACAGATCTGATTATCGAGCAGATCGAAATTGGTCCGATGCAAAACTACACCTACATCATCGGCTCCCGCGAAACGCGCGAGGTCGCCATCGTTGATCCTGCCTGGGACATTGATGCGCTGACCAGACATCTGGGAGAAAAGGACTACACGCTGAAAGCTGCACTTGCGACACACTACCATCCCGATCACGTTGGCGGCTCGTTCAGCGGCCATAATGTTGAAGGGATTGCCGAACTGATGGCTATCAATCCGGTTAAAGTCTACTGCCATAAAGCAGAGGCGGACGGCATTAAAAAGGTCACTGAGATTTCCGACAGCGACATGGTGCGGGTAGACAGCGGTGACACCTTGAAGCTGGGTAACATAGAAGTTGAGTTTCTACATACTCCAGGACACACACCGGGCAGTCAGTGCTTTCGAATTAAAAATACGCTGGTTTCAGGTGACACGTTGTTTATTAACGGCTGCGGCCGCGTTGACCTGCCGGGGTCAAATACCGACGACATGTATCACAGCCTGCGCAAGCTTGCGGACCTGCCGGACGATACGCTATTGCTGCCCGGACACAATTACGGCCACGTACCGAACGCCACCATGGGTGAAACCAAGGGCATGAACGTACATCTGCGTATCGACAACATAGAGACCTGGCACGACATCATGGGGCATTAGCACCCGGACATTGAAGCGTAAACATTGAGGAGAGGGCAATGAAGACGGGCACCTTTACAGGTTTTGATCTGGACATTCGCGAACCGGGTATCGCCTGGTTTCAGTTTAACTCACCCGAGCGTCTGAACGGCATGACAACCGGCATCAAGCGCGACCTGATCGAAGCGGTGACCCAGGCACAGATGGACAACAACGTGCGGGTGCTTGTTTTCACGGGCACCGGCAGGGCGTTCTGCGCCGGCGACGACCTCAAAGCCTATGGCGGCGTGGATTTAGGTGGCGAAGCGCTGGTGGACCCCATCCCCGGCGGCCATGACAACGCGCTGGGTACATACAATGGCTTACGCACCATCTCTCAGGCACTGAATACAGCGGTCAGAAACATCGACAAGCTGACCATCTGCGCCCTCAACGGCATCGCCATCCAAACCGGCTTTTCCCTGGCTCTGAGCTGCGACTTTCGTATTGCTGCGGATACCGCGCGCATGGGCAGCGCAACGTTGCGATTTGGCCTGTTACCGGATGAAGGAGGACAGCACCTGCTGGTACAGACTCTCGGGGTAGCAAAAACCCTGGACTTCATCATGCGCAAGAGAATCATAGATGCCGCCGAGGCCCATGATCTTGGTCTGGTCCATGAAGTGGTTGCAGCCAAAGACCTTGAGCATCACACCATGGCCCTGGCAAAAGAACTGGC
>CBDUMB010000658.1:0-1584 GCA_965368205.1 uncultured Pseudomonadaceae bacterium
CCTCGTAGAGGGGCCTATGAAAGCATAGCCGGTGGATCTACAGCAAATTCTACACGCGACTTTCTGCAATGGGTCTGGGCGCGCGAAGACTTTGCTTTGCGCCTCGGATGTTCTGTTCAAACAGGTCACATTTTTGTTTTAATCAAGCTCTGTTTGAAGGGGATATCATGAATTTCGATTTTTCAGATGATCAGAAAATGCTCGCCGATCAGGTGCAGCGTTATCTGCAGGAGCGCTGTCCAGTCAGCCGTGTACGACAGGTACTGGAGCAACCACCAAGATTTGCCGAAGAAGTCTGGCAGGGGCTGGCTGAGCTGGGTTTGCTGGGCACCGCGGTGCCGGAGAGCTATGGCGGGACCGGTGCCGGTTATGCGGAACTGTGCCTGGTCGCTCAGCAGATCGGTCGCCACATCGCACCAGTGCCGTTCGGTTCTACAGTTTATCTGCTCACAGAAGCGCTGCTGCAATTCGGTTCGGAAGCGCAGAAACAGCAATGGCTGCCAAAGATCTGTCGTGGTGAAGTCAAAGGTGCGCTGGCGACGACTGAGGCGCTTGAGCAACTGACCCAGGCGCAGGTGCAGGCCAGCGTAGAAGACGGCTGTCTCAGCGGCGAGAAGCTCATGGTGGCTGATGGCAGCATTGCAGATGTCTACCTGGTGCTGGCAAAACAGAATGATCAACTGGGTCTGTACCTGGTGCCCGCGGACGCTTCGATTCAGACCTCTACGGTTGATTCGGTAGACCTCAGTCGTGATGTTGCCCATGTCACCTTTGACAATACCCCTGCAGAGCTTCTGCACGAACAAGGCTGGTCCGGTTTGCAAGCACTTTACCAGCGTGCAGCTGTCCTGTTTGCTTTTGAACAGCTGGGCGGTGCTCAAAGAGCACTTGAAATGGCGGTAGATTACGCCAAGGAACGCTTTGCATTCGGGCGTGCCATCGGCTCATTCCAGGCGATTAAACATATGCTGGCAGACATGTTTGTTGCCATGAAACTGGCGGAATCAAACTGTTACTACGCGGCCTGGGCATTGGACAACAACGCACCTGAATTACCCCTGGCTGCGGCAACGGCCCGGGTGGGTGCCACTGAAGCCTTTCAGTTATGTGCCCGCGACAACATTCAGGTGCATGGCGGCATGGGATTTACCTGGGAGTTCGACTGTCACCTTTATTATCGACGGTCTAATTTTCTTGCCCTGGAGATTGGCGGTTTAAGTGAATGGGAAGACCGGCTCGCCCAGTCTCTTCCACTTCAGAATATTGCATAGAGGAAAG
The DNA here is from genome assembly GCA_965368205.1 of uncultured Pseudomonadaceae bacterium. Classification (GTDB taxonomy): domain Bacteria; phylum Pseudomonadota; class Gammaproteobacteria; order Pseudomonadales; family Azotimanducaceae; genus UBA4421. The sequence continues at coordinate 1,279 of CBDUMB010000658.1, forward strand.
ATCAATGGATTTCAGTGATTCTCCCGCACAGGCCGAGTTTCGTAACGAGGTTAAAGCGTTCATTAAAGCCAGTGCGCCACACTACCTGGCAGAAAATCTGCAGAAAAGTGGTTTTGGCAATACGAATACGGGTGAGTATGACACCCTAGAAGAAGCCAAGAAGTGGCAGCGTACCAAGGCTGAGGCCGGTTGGGCGTGTCTGTCATGGCCGTCAGAATATGGTGGCCGCGACGCCAGCCCTATCGAAAATGTCATCTGGGCTCAGGAAGAAGGCGTGTATGGACGGCTGTCAGGCACGTTTATTAT
>CBDUMB010000659.1:0-1580 GCA_965368205.1 uncultured Pseudomonadaceae bacterium
ACATTCACACGCCGTTTGTGATCACCGCTCTGCTTGAGGGAGGCGTGTTATTTTGTGCGGCTTTTTTGGGGCACCTCACGCGTTTCGGCGTGTTCCCCAGCTTCTCGGAACACTTAGGGTTTGCGCTGACGTTTTCCGGCGTGTTGCTGTTTTTCATGGTGGCAATGGGAGTTTACGAGGCGCGTCTGCGTGAAGGATACGTCGGTGTCATGCTACGTACCGCTGTTGCGGTGTTCCTGCTTGGGACCATTGGCATGGCGCTGGTTCTGTTTCTGTTTCCTGATCTTGTGCTTGGCCGCGGGGTTTTGTTGTTTGCCAGCATCGAAGGATTCCTGTTGGTGGCTGCTTTGCGCTGGATCACATCGAATTTCGTCGATGAAGACTTCATGAAATCCAGGGTGCTTATTCTGGGCACCGGACAGCGGGCGGTAAAAGTGGCCAGCCGTATGCGTCGTCGGTCCGACCGTCGAGCGTTTGTGCTCGAGGGTTTCATGCAACAGGAAGGCACGCCTAATCTGATCGCGGAGTTTGGCGCTCATGTCATTGCCTACCCTGAATCAGGTCTGTCTGACTACTGCCAGGCTAATGGTGTGGATCAGATTGTGGTGGCTGCAGATGATCGTCGTGCAGCCGGGGACAACTCCCCGGGGATACCTTTTGAAGAACTGATGGACTGCAGGCTTTCCGGTGTGGATGTCTGTGAAGTGCAGAATTTCATAGAGCGGGAAGCCTGTAAAATTGATGTCGATCTGCTGCAGAGGTCCTGGCTGGTTTATTCAGATGGGTTTGTCACGAACTGGTACCGGGCATTAGTCAAACGGACTTTTGACATTGTTGTTGCCTCTGTTCTGTTTATCTTGTTTTTGCCTATTATGCTGCTTTCGGGCATGGCTATTCTTATATGCGATAAATTCCGTGGTCCGCTTTTTTATCGGCAACAACGGGTAGGCAAAAACGGTGTGCCGTTTACTGTCATCAAGTTCAGAACCATGCAGGTAGATGCCGAGGAAAGCGGCGCCATGTGGGCTGAATACAATGATCCTAGGACTACCCGAGTGGGCGCTTTCTTACGTCGCTCTCATCTTGATGAGCTACCCCAGCTGATTAACGTCATTAAAGGTGACATGAGCATGGTTGGACCGCGCCCTGAACGACCGGTTTTTGTCGAGCAGCTGAATGCCACCATTCCCTACTACGAAGAGCGGCATCGTATGCAACCAGGCATTACCGGTTGGGCACAGCTCTGTTACCCTTATGGCGCGTCCATTCAGGATGCAAAGGAGAAACTTCAGTACGACCTGTATTACGTTAAAAACCACAGTATCCTGCTGGACATGATCATTCTGCTGCAGACTGTCGAAGTTGTTCTGGTTGGCGAAGGTTCTCGATAGAAAATCAATCCTGAGGGTTGTGAGGGTGTGATGAATCAGGAAGACATTGACGAATCTGTGGAACAAAACAGCTTGCCGCGTTCGAGGCTGCAATTGTTATGGGACGTTCTGGTCTTCCAGGGGAAGCTTGCCGTAGACGGCTTTCGAGATCTGGTTCTTCTGCCAATATCTATGTTCAGCGCGGTGTTC
>CBDUMB010000660.1:0-1579 GCA_965368205.1 uncultured Pseudomonadaceae bacterium
CTGCAGCGCAGGTGCCGTATCCTAATGCACCTAAGGCGGTAGAACCGCCGGCGGGGATGAGATAGGGGTGTTTTCCCTGCTTTTCCAGGTCAGCAACAAGATCAGCGGAAAAGCTTTTAGCGTCCTGAAGTTCAACGACGTGTGCCGTTGCACCGAGCAGGGCGCCCAGCAAGACGTTACCACTGGTCTCATAATCGGGGTGGTCACTCGTGACTGAGCGCGTAAGTATCTGATGGCAATCAAGACCGGCGGCGGCGCAGGCAGCGGCAGTCTGCCGGGCATGATTCGACTGCAGCGCACCAAAGGTGATGACGGTGTCGCAGTTTTTCGCTAAGGCATCAGCAATCAGAAACTCAAGTTTGCGCGTCTTATTGCCGCCCATCGCCAGCCCAGTGCAATCGTCACGCTTAACCCAGATGTTGGGGCCCTGCAGTTCCGCAGACAGTTTTCGTAGATGCTGCAGTGGTGTAGGCCAGTGCCCTAATATAAATCGCGGTAGATCAGCCCAGGGTGTTTTCTCAGACATGGGTGTTGTTGCCTTGTGAGTAATGTTGTTGGCCGCCATGAAAGCCGAGACAACGTGCGGCATTTGCACAAGCTGTATGAATAGCGTCAGCCAGTTGCCGATCGCCGTCGAAGGCGCCGCATTTCACCAGATCATTAGCAATACTTGCCAGGAAAGCATCTCCACAGCCAGTTGGGTCGACATTCGCGGGTGCTGCCGGAACCGTAAAACTTAACGGCTCAGCGCCGGGTACAAAGACCTTAATTGCGTTTGCACCGTTGGTTTGCAGAATGAGTTTCTCCGCCAGCGACGCGGCGCGCTGCAGGTGTTTGATTTCGTAAGCGTTGCCGACAATCCAATCCGCGTGCCTGACCAGCGCCCGGGCCTCTGTCGCCTTAAGCTGGTCAGCATATTGACCCGGACAGCAGATCTTCAACGGGCGATTCGGCAGTTGGGTCGCAAAGTCCAGCGAGGCGATCATCAGTTCAGGCGGATAGGGGGCTTGTACAATAACGGGACACTGTGCCAGCGGCAGATTTTCCAGATGCGCGCACCAGCGCTCGATGCTGGGCACATCACCGGGGAAAAAAGCGGTGAACTGGTGGCCGTTGCGGTCGGTGATAATCATCGCTCGTGCACAATACGCGGCTTCCACCCGCAATAGCCCTGCACTGCTGATGTTCAGGTTCTCAAGGTGATGCACATACTTCTGATCGTCGGCTGTGCCAGTGACGCTGATCAGCAGGGGACTGGTGCTGCCGTTATGCGCCAGGTTATAGACAATATTGCCACCACAACCGCCAAACGCTTCCGTGAGCGTGTCAATTTTACAATTCAGCAAGGCGGGCGTGTGCGGGTCGGGTGCTTCATCAGAACCTGTGAGAGACGCTGGGGTGGTTGCGATCTGATCGTATGCAAGTGCGCCAATAACGGCGATATCTGGGTGGATTGCTACCAACGATGCCTCTGATTCGGATTTACAGCTTCTAAACTGGCCCAGAAGGCGAGTTTAACTCTCGGCAGCCAGTGTAAGTGAGCGCCGCTCTCCAGGCGATGAAAAAAGCGTGCGAGGCG
>CBDUMB010000661.1:0-1577 GCA_965368205.1 uncultured Pseudomonadaceae bacterium
CTCATCGCCGGCGAAGTGAAATTTAACGCCAGCGTGATCATCCGTGACCGGGGCAACCGAGTCTGAGGCAAAGGCTTTATAGCCACCATCGACGGTCATAGTACCCTGCCGGGGCGCACTGATGGTGCTGCAGGCCACATGTAAAGACACCTCAAAATCGAGAAACTGATCACTTTCCGCTGCGCCAATCTGCCGATACTCCTCATCCATCAGGATATAGCTACCTACCTGCATATCTGTCAGCGCGGGCACATCCACGTCGATGTTGTAAGTACCGGTACCACCGCCTGTCACAATGGCCGCATCATAGCCATGCTCGCGCAGAATTTGCAGTCGTTCCGCTACTGTTTCCCACAGCGCAAGGGATTTATTTCGGCGCTCGACAAAATCTTCAATGTGCATCACATGACCTGCATAGTGCTGCACCCCAGCAAACGTCATGCGCGGATCTGCAACAATCTGTTCAGCCAGTTTCAGCAACAGGTCTATGTCCCGGGCTCCCGTACGACCCATTGCAACATCTATATCCAGCAGTACTCCGAGGGTAGTATCCGCATCAAGATGAGCTTGCAGGACCTCCAGTCCCACAAGGCTATCTACCACAAGTTGCAGCCCCGTGGTCTGTTTGGCCAACAGGTTGATACACTGGGCTTTCAAAGGTGTGGTGACCGGAGAAGTGATCAGAATATCCTGTATCCCACCGCTCAACAGAGCCGCCGCTTCGCCGATTTTCGCAACACAGACCCCAACCGCACCCGCAGCAATCTGCTCACGCGAGATCAGAGGGCACTTGTGGGTCTTCGCGTGAGGCCTGAAGCCTTTACCGTGATCGCCAAGAAAGGCGGCCATTTTATCGATATTACGACCGAGAGCGGGTCGATCTAACACCAACGCAGGCGTCGGCAACGCGTCTATGGAAATGGGTTCATCAAGCAGCACAGGCTCACTGGCACGGCTCTGAGTCTGCTCGATCAAAAACGAAGCATTCAACGGCGACATCCAACTAAAAAAGAAGCGGCCAGTTTAAGCCTGTTCGAAGAAATTTTCGTAATAATAGTTGGTGGCTTCAACAAATCCGGCAACCGAACCGCAGTCGAAACGACGTCCCTTGAATTTATACGCCATGACACAGCCAGTTTGGGCCTGGGTTAACAGTGCATCGGTAATCTGCACCTCGCCATTTTTTCCCGGAGGCGTGTTGCGCAAAATTTCGAAAATATCCGGGGTGAGAATGTAACGACCGATGATGGCCAGATTGCTGGGGGCATCTTCGGGTGCTGGTTTTTCCACCATGTTGGTGACGCGCACCAGCGAATCGCTGATCATTTCGCCATCGATTACACCATAACTGCCGGTCTGATCAGCTGGGACTTCCTCTATGGCGACAATACTGCAGCGATACTGGCGGAATAGCCCTACCATCTGTGCCAGCACACCTTGCCCATCACCCAGGCAAAGATCGTCAGCTAACACAACACCAAAGGGTTCATCACCGATAATCGTCTGCCCTTTCAGGATCGCATCTCCCAGGCCCGCCATATTGACTTGACGCGTAGAGGAAAATGTACAGTTTTTAA
>CBDUMB010000662.1:0-1571 GCA_965368205.1 uncultured Pseudomonadaceae bacterium
CAGATCAGTTTTGCCGGACGACGCGGTGGTCCACCGATGTTTTTACTGGCACCAGTGCTGGAATATCAATATGGTCGAGGGCAGTTAAGATTCACCTCAGCAGATGCGCATCAGGCGCCGGTTATTGAGAATCATTTTTGTGCTGATGAACGGGACCGCGCGATTCTGGCTGGTTGTGTACTTGATACGCTGCAATTTACCAAGGCCGCGCCGCTCGCGGATATGATTGCCGCGGTTAAATTCCCGGACCCGGGTCGCGGCCAGAGCCGTGAAGCCATCGAAGCGCTTTGCCAGAAATTTGCCGGTTCCGGATATCATCCTTGCGGCACAGCTAAGATGGGACCCGATAATGATCCGTTAGCCGTGGTGGATGCAAGGTGTAAACTGCACGGCGTCGATCAGCTTGTTGTTGCGGATGCGTCTATCATGCCGGCTGTACCGCGCGCGAATACCAATTTGACGTGTTTTATGATTGGCGAAAAAGTCGGTGAGTGGATCCGTACCGAAAAAAATCAATATGGCTTGTAGATTGCTAGGAGCCGAGACCTGGGAGTCTATGCATGTTTGATCTGGTTTTCAAAAACGTACGGTTGCTTGATGGTACAGGCGCCCCAGCAGTTGAGGGTGAACTGGCTGTTGACGATGGGCGTATTGCGGCGGTAGGCACAGTCGGGGCTGGGAAAGTAGAAATAGACGGTAACGGCCAGGTTTTAGCGCCGGGTTTTATTGATACCCATGCTCATGACGACGGCGCCTTCTTTCGTCACCCGGATATGGCTTTCAAACTTGCTCAGGGTGTTACTTCTGTTGTCAGCGGCAACTGTGGTTTCAGCGCGATCCCCGCAGATCCGGCTAAAGACTCTGTGGCAGCAAGCGGTGGCATCCTGGCCGGGCTGGCAGGGGAATTCACTGACCTGGAAGGCTACTTTACCGCCGTGTTGAAACGCGAACCTGCCATCAACAATATGATGCTGGTCGGGCACAATACTGTACGTTCGCTTGTTATGGGCAACGAAAAGTCTGCACCCACAGCCAGCCAGCTACTGGAAATGCAGCAGCATGTGGCTAACGCTCTGGCACAAGGTGCCTGCGGTTTCTCCAGCGGATTGATATATCGGCCTGGGAGATTCAGTGATACTGAAGAGGTGATTGCGCTCGCCAGTGAGGCTGCCGCATTTGATGCCCTTTATACAACTCACATGCGTAATGAAGGTGACCTCCTGCTGGACGCTGTTGATGAAAGTCTGCGTATCGGTTTAGAGGCGGGTGTGCATCTGCATATTTCTCATCATAAAGCTGCAGGCAAGCCTAACTGGGGCAAAGTGGTTGCCTCGTTGGCAAAAGTAGATGCGGCGCTGCAGGCTGGGCAGCGGGTGACATTAGATGTTTATCCCTACACAGCGGGCAGCGGTCGTATGATCGAGTACTTCAACCTAGACAGGATCAATACAGAATTTGCCGAGGTGGTCAGAATTGCCTCCTGTCCCGCGTTCAGACAATACGACGGGCAGATGGTCAAAGACATTGCCGCAGCCGAAGGTCGCAGTATCGAAGATGTGGTTAAACAGATT
>CBDUMB010000663.1:0-1568 GCA_965368205.1 uncultured Pseudomonadaceae bacterium
CCCAATAGAACCGTTGGCAGTTACTGGCCGTATGCAACCACACTGTTTGATTACATAAATCGTGCCATGCCATATGGCAGCGAGAAGTCACTGGCCGCCAGCGAAGTCTATGCCGTTACCGCTTACGTTTTGCACCTGAACGATATAGTGCCTGGAGATGCAGTTTTAAATCAGGACAATGTGGCTGATGTTAACATGCCCAACAGAGACGGCTTTCATCAGGCGCCTGATTTCGAACCCTTTCGCTAACACCCTTTTACTACTGCACCCTCCTTTCTCAACCAGCGCACAAGCAGGTTCTGGGAGATCACCCTTGTGGATCAGTGCTGCTCTTGGTGGATAAAAGCCGCCAGTAGGCCGTGACGCGCTCTTCGGCCATGGCCAGCAACGATCCAGCTGCGTAACCATCAGCACTTCTTGGTTGTTCCTGTTTGCCACTCAACAGGCTCAGCGCTTCGTATACGTTTGAGACGCTGTACACGGTAAATTCACCACGTTCAGCAGCCTGCACAAGCTCCTCACTCAGCGCCAGATCACCTACGTTTGATTGAGGAATGATCACACCCTGGCTACCGGTGATGCCCAGGTCTTTGCAGGTGGCATAGAAGCCTTCGATTTTTTCCGTGGCACCGCCAATGGGCAACACGTTGCCCTGCTGATCAATCGCGCCGGTTATCGCCAGGTCCTGTCGCAGCGGTACTTCGGACAATGCGCTGAGCAATACACACAGTTCTGCAGAAGATGCGGAATCACCATCGATACCCCCATAACTCTGTTCAAACGCAATCGAACCCGTAAATGCCATCAGATGATCCACTCTGATCAGACGCCTCATTACGCCGTCAACGATGCCAAAACCTTTGGTATGAATGCTGCCGGAGAGATTAGCTTCACGTTCTATGTTGATCGTACCTTGAGTACCCGCACCTACTGATGCAGTGATTCTGGCTGGAAATCCGTAGGTCAACGGCCCGGTGCGAGACACTGCCAGACCATTAATCTGCCCCGTACGCTCGCCTGTTACGTGGATGTTGATGTCACCGTTTTTAATCATACGGCGAAATCGACGCACAGACAGATCTGAGCGCTGTCGACCCGACTCGATCGCCTTGGCAACATCCTCTCTGGTGATGGTTTCACCGTTACGGCGCCGGGCAACCCAGTCCGCCTCGCGGAGAATGTCGCCGATGCGACCAAAACGCACCGATATGCGGTCTTTCTGTCCCGCGATCCGGACGCTATGTTCCGCCACCAGCGCCACGCCAGTCGCGGTCAGTGGCAACAGATCGCGCTTTTTAACAATTTTAGCGATAACACTGGCAAAGATAGCCACACTCTGCTGCGTACGCGGCATCGAATCATCGAAATCAGCAAGGATTTTGAACAACTCGCCAAAACGCGGATCATAGGCATCCAGCATCTGGTGGGTGTAATAATCTCCTAACAGTACCACTTTGACCTGAATCGGTATGGGTTGTGGCGCTAACGTCGCCCCACTTGTTATTGGTGAGAATTCCTGAGCGGAGAGATCGACTTCACGTGATCGCAACGCCCGGGTCAGTTGCAGC
>CBDUMB010000664.1:0-1567 GCA_965368205.1 uncultured Pseudomonadaceae bacterium
ATTAAATTTAAAGCGCGCCAGGACGAATTCGACTTGAAGCGCGAAAAGCTAAACGCCAAAAACATCAATTGCAGCTAGTCTTCACAACACGTACCAAAGGCCCCCGTTCCGGGGGCTTTTTAATACCACAACTCGTAGATCGGACGAGTTCCTGGCTGAAGATCAGGCTAGCCCCAGACATCGGCGAAGCATGCGCCTAGGCTAGAGGGCGAGAATGGCCTTGATGAACATGCGGTTCGACACCACTGCTGGGATGACATGACCTCATTGGGAACCCATAGGAACCTATGGCAGAATAGTTGGCGCGTTGAAGCTGAGTCTTTCAACTGAAGTGGTGGGTCAAGGCGATGATATTGGCGATCTCTTTGCTGGATTCACAGCCTGTTCTGGCTCGTTACGGTCGTTCTAAAGTGGCCGATGAACTCATGACGAGCATGTGTTGCAAGCTAAGCGCACTACCTCCGACGGTCTATCCCTGGGGCGTGAGCTGACTTGGGTAACCAAGCAGTTGCAGCCGCACTCGAGACAAATGAGCAAGGCTGAAATTTCATGAGGCAACCAGGATGCAGACCATCATATACCGCTACCGCAAACTGATCATTTCAGCGATCACCGCTGTTGCACTCTATGCCGTGCTGGGTTTTTTCCTGGCACCGTGGCTGGTTAAAACCAGTGCGATTGATCTGGTGCGTAACAATCTGAATGCAGAATTACGCCTGCAAAAGGTCGCAGTTAACCCCTTTGTGTTAAGCATGACCATTGACGGTCTCGAGTTTGATGATCCCAAAGGCATGCCCTTTGCCCGGGTTGAGCAGATCTTTGTAAACTTCCAGCTCAGCTCGCTGTTTCGATGGGCGCTGTCGTTTGATGAAATCCGCCTCGACTCACCGGAATTATTTCTTTCTCGTGATGACAACGGCGAGTTGAATATCGCCTTTCTGACGTCCGGGCCCAAAGCGGGACCAGAGGAGGAAGCCGAAGCAGAACCATCATCAATGCTGCCTATGCTGGTGTTCAATTTTGAGAACAACAACAGCGTGTTGAACTGGAACGACCAGGTGCCGGCTGAGCCGGTAGATACACGATTTGGTCCGGTAAATATTGCGGTCGCCGACCTTAATACTCTACCGGATAGAATCGGACAGCAGGAGGTTGTGATCACAACTGAGCAGGAAGGCACGCTCAGTTGGAGCGGAACGTTGCAACTCAATCCACTGCGCTCTGAAGGCCGTGCTTCGATCAAAGGATCCCATTTCCCCCTGGTGTCTGCGTACATCAAGCACCAGATTGGCTTCGATGTTGTCGACGGCGTTGCTGATATCGAATTGAATTACCGCGTGGCCAGTCCGCCCGGCGGGGAGTTTGAGGCCAGCGTTGACAACTTCAACCTGCAATTCAACGATGTGCTCGTGCGTACCTTCAAGGGCGCATCTGATACGAATGAAACCGATAGCAGTCGCGATGTTTTGAAACTGCCAAACTTAGAGTTGTCGGGTGGCGCCATGCGTTGGCCGGAAAAGACAGTTTCCGCAGATGGGTTCACCATCAGCGACGCGCTGCTTAGTTT
>CBDUMB010000665.1:0-1558 GCA_965368205.1 uncultured Pseudomonadaceae bacterium
CCTATCCACTGGATTTTGGAGAAGCAGGTACAACAACGCTGACTGCCTCTGTAAATTATAATCAGTCTGAACTTGATTCCGATGCCAGCGCGTTCCTAAACGGCGAAGATCAGTTTGATTTTGAAAACCGTGACCCAGAGATTCGCGGCGTCTTCACAGCCAGCCACAGTGTTGGGCCTGTCTCGATCCTGGGGCGTTTACGCTACTTCGGTGAATCTGAAGATGCGGACAGCTCACCTGCCGGGTCTGTTCAGAAGTTTGATGCACTGACCTTCTTTGACCTGGAGGCTGCATACCAGATCAATGAGAACTTCCGTGTGACCGTCGGCGGGCGGAACATTTTTGATGAATATCCAGACAAGGTTGATCGCGCAGTGAACGGCAACGACTATTGTTGTGGCCGAGTCTACGCGTCAACCTCTGTTGCAGATTGGCAAGGCGGGTACTACTACCTTCGGCTAAACGCGGATTTCTAGCTCTGTCTTTTTGCAGGTAAATAAAGGGCGCCAACTGGCGCCCTTCGCTTATCACTCCATTATTCAGAACTTTCAGTAAGCGCTTGATATGTAGCTATTTTTAAATCTGAGCGGAACGGGTATGGAGAACCCATCAGCTGGATCATCCCAACCACAACCACGTCTTCAACGGGATCAATCCAGAACACCGTTCCAGCTGCGCCCCCCCAGTTGAACTCACCGTTGCTGCCTAAAACACCCGCAGCCACTGCATCGGTAACCAGCCCAAAGCCAAGGCCAAAGCCGAAACCTGCGCCATTGGTAGTCGTCCCCAACGTCGGCTGCTCGCCATTTCCACCAGCCACAATACTGGCCGGCAGGTGATTCTGTCGCATGTAATTAACAGTTTTCGGGCTCAGAATGCGGACGCCATTAAGCTCGCCACCATTACGCATGGCTTCGGCAAACTTCATATAGTCCATCGTGCTGGAAACAAGACCGCCGCCACCTGAAAACAGGGTAACTTTTTTATAGTCCTGCATGGCATCGGTGCCGCCTTCAGGGATCTGTGTCAGCGCTCGGGTTTTTGGATCGATGTAGTGATTGGGCAGAAATCGATCAAGTTTATCCGCAGGCACCTCAAAGAATGTGTCTTCCATACCCAGAGGGGTAAAGATGTGCTCTTCAAGGTACTCATCGAAAGGCTGGCCGCTGATACGCTGAACCACCAAACCAGTGACGTCTACTGCCACAGAGTAGTGCCATTGATCACCCGGATTAAATTTCAAAGGTATCTGGGACAGCTTTACAGCAAAGTCATCCAGATCTTTGGCAGCCCAGAGCTTCGCGTCTACATAGTATTGATCAACCGGGTCACCTTTTGGATTAAACCCGTAGGAAAAACCTGCGGTGTGGGTCAGCAGCTGACGCATGGTCATTTCACGCTCTGCAGGCACCTGCTCGCCGTCTGCATTGAGTACCTTCAAGGCTTTCAACTCTGGTACAAACTTAGAAACCGGATCCGACAGAGCGAATTTACCCTGCTCGTACAACTGCATTGCTGCGGCCGCGGTGATGGGTTTTGTCATGGAATAGATGCGAAA
>CBDUMB010000666.1:0-1556 GCA_965368205.1 uncultured Pseudomonadaceae bacterium
GTTGCAGGGCTTTGCGCACCACGCGCACAACGCCGGGATCGTCATCAATGACCATAATGCTCACTTCGTTATCGATGACGTCTAACGTAGGCTGATAGTCGCGGGTTTCAGCGATTGGCAGATAAACTTTAATGGTGGTACCCACACCCAGCCTGGAATCAATTTCAATAAAACCGCCGTATTGGGAAACAATGCCGTAACAGGAAGACAGACCCAGGCCGGAATTGCTCTGCGTGTCTTTGGTGCTGAAAAACGGATCAAAAATTCTTGCCTGGGTTTCGGCGTCTATGCCACGGCCGGAGTCACCCACTTCCAGCAGCGCGTAGTGACCGGATTTAGCGCCTTCAACGTCGCTGTCAAATTCCACCGACTGCAATGACACCTCCAGCTCACCGCCATCGGGCATCGCTTCCCGGGCGTTGTTCACCAGATTCACCAGCACCTGTTCAAACTGAGATTCATTGATACGCACCAGCAGGGGCTCGTCCACATAAGATTCAACCACTACATAGCGGGAGTCCAGCGTGTGCTGCAGCAGGGGGCTCTGTTCGCTCATGAGGTGGCTGAGGTCATGGATTTCCGACGATGCCGGCTGGCCGTGGCCAAAGGTGAGCAGCTTGTTGGTGAGATTGGCAGCGCTGCCGGCTACCCTGCGGATCTCGTCCCGGGATGTGCCCTCCGGCAGTTCGTCGGTGATGCCCATAATCACCGTCAACATGTTGTTAAAGTCATGGGCGACAGCCGCTGCCATGGAACCCATGCTTTCCAGGCGCTGGGCCTGGGTCAGCTGGTCGCTAACTTTGCGTTCTCTTTCGTAGTCGCGCAGAACAATCTGCACATGATTGGGGTTACCCTCCATCAGAATGCCGGGTGTTGCGTACAGCTCAACCCAGACCCAACGGCCATCCGCATGGCGCAGCCTGACCTCACATCGCAGAGGTGGTTTTTCCGGACTGAGCTGGTTCAGCAGCTCGGCTTCTTCCGGATGCAGATAATAAGACAGTGGCTGGTCGATAAAATTGCCGGTTCTGTAACCCAGCAGCTTGTCTATACCCTCGGAGACAACAAACACTTCGTCACCTTTCACCTGCATGACGACGTCGAAATACTGCTCTATCAGAGATTGCAGAATGGATGCCTGTTGTTGGGTAGTGGCCGTGCGGGCGCGGGCGCGATTATCTGAGCGGTTGCGTGAACGCTCGGATAACTGCACAACAAAAAAGACCACAACGGAAATCAATCCAGACACCGCGGCAATGGATGAAGCGTCAATACCCTCCACCGTGGAGGCGACATAAACACAGCGCAGCACAATGAGGCCAAGCCATACCCGGGAGCCAATCTTGCCCAGCAGTGCAACCGCTGCCGCGAGACTGATCAGCACCACACAACCGATGACGGGGTCAGTGGCCAGCAGAATGCTCTGGGTCAGGATGTTGCCAGCCATATAGTGGCCTGCAACAACGGCGCTTTTGAACATATGCAGTATGACAATGGCCAGCGGGAAGGTCATGGCAGCCAGCAGCAGCAACCAGGCCTGGGGTGCATAGCCGTAA
>CBDUMB010000667.1:0-1555 GCA_965368205.1 uncultured Pseudomonadaceae bacterium
TCACAATGTCTTTGAATAGTGGGTGAGTCACCGCGCTCAGGTGGTCCGCGCCGGGTAGTTTTTTATGCCAGGCCCTGGGTAGCGCCGCGGCAATATCATCCGCGCTGTCAACATACGGGTAGTCCTGATCGCCGTTGACGATGAGCACGGGAAAATCTGCCTGACCGATATTTTCTCCCGCAATCTTTAACGGGTAGCCTTCCGGCCACATCTTCAGGGCAGAGTACGCCAGGGATTCCAGATCGTTGTTCGGATTGGCTTCAACAAAACGGCGCACGCTTTTACCCGCAGGATTATCAATGCTGGCTGGATCGGTTGCTCTGAGTGCCTGTGCAATCACGCTGCCTTGAGCTGCGCTGGATGGTGTTTCATTGCCGATGCCGCCCAGCACCATTGAGGTGAATCGTTCCGGGTAGTGGCCAAGCAGATATGCACCCATGAATGACCCCATCGAATAGCCCATGAAGTCGGCTTTTTCTATGGTCAGTGCGTCCATAACACTAAGGACATCATGACTCATTGCTGCATAACTGTAAGGGTCGAGCGCGTGAGGCTTGGCGCTTCTGCCATGCCCCCGTACATCGATTGATATCACCGTGCGGTGGTGCTCTAAGGCGTTAACCCAGCCGGTATCGACCCAGTTGCTCTGGGTATCCGCGCCCCAACCATGCACAAGTATCATAGGCAGCCCTGTGCCGACCTGTTCGTAGTAGATCTGCAAACCGTCGGAATCGATAAAGCCTGAGCGCATCGAGGTGCCGCTGAATCTGAATGCGCTACGCGCCAAACACTGTGCGCAGCAGCTGGGTTGTGCGCTTGACCGGATCCTGACGAATAGCAGCTTCTTCTTTGGCCAACTGGCTGAATAATGCGTTCATAGCGTAGCCGCTGACGTGCCCGTTAAGGTCCGCATCTATGGGATTGACCAGCGGGAGGGCATTGTACTGGTCGATTGCCTGTCGAAAGGTTCTCACCGCGCCCACGCTGTTCAAATGGGTGTTGATGATCGGTCGTAACCTGCTATCCAGTGTTGTCTGGGTGGTTTGTCTGAGATATTGGGTCGCCGCGTCATCAGGACCCTGGTAGATGGCCATGACGTCTTCGAATGTCATGGTCCTGATCGCGCTGACAAACAGGTCGCGCGCTTCAGGCACCGCCGCCTCTGCTGCAAGATTCATTTTCAGTTCCAACTCTTCAAAAGGCCCCGCTAATCCAAATCGGCTGGCAAACTGTTTTGCGTCCTGCAGTTCCTGGGGAAGTGGAATATGAAATATTGAGTTCGTGAAACCACCGTTACTGCCAAGGGTGTCAACAACTCTTGTGGAGCCTACTGTCAGCGCCTCGCGCATCCCCCGCGCAATTGTGTCGTTGGATATTCCCGTGCCGCTACTTGTGCCGGCTGAATTGAGCAGGTCATCCAGCAACGCAGTAGACTCACAACCCTGCAGACACAGGATGGTGGCAACAATAATTGTTCTTCGAATCAGCTTTTGCATTTCTTTCACCATTTTGTGTGGCGATATGCCAGCGGGGAGAAACTATAAAGCTCATTTCC
>CBDUMB010000668.1:0-1550 GCA_965368205.1 uncultured Pseudomonadaceae bacterium
TGTGAATGCTGGAACAAATTTGTCCGGCGGTTTTAGCTAGGGGCAATTTACCGCTTGGGTGGCATAGCGGCAAGCAGTCGCGTGGCTTGCAGCGTCAATAGGGGTGATGTGGTGAGGTAAAGCGTGGTTTAAGCCAGCCGCGCCAGATGCTCGCGCCGTACCAGGTATTTCAGGCCCACACTGCGGCTGTAACGTTCCAGCTCAGCCACAATATAATCGGTCAACCGCTGGGTTTCGTCACCCAGCGAGCCGGCGATGTGCGGCGTTAGAAACACATTATCCAACTGATAAAGCGGATTGTGTGGCGGTAATACTTCAGGATCGGTGGTGTCCAGAATGGCATTGATGCGGCCTTTCACCAGTTCGGCCTCTAAGGCACCCTGTTCAATGATGCCACCACGTGCTGTGTTGATCAGGGTTGCATCGTCCTGCATCAGGGCCAGTTCCCGGGCGCCTAACATACCTTTGGTGTCTGCCAGCAGCGGGGCGTGAATACTGACCACGTCGGAGTGGCTCAACAACTCAGCCAGGCCGACCTTATGTGCACCGCTATGGCGGGCCTGCAGAGGCGTTGTGAACGGATCGTACAGCAGCACCCGCATATCAAAGCGCTGCAGGTGTTCCATCACAAGCTGCCCCACGTGGGATGCACCAATAATGCCGATGGTTTTATGGTAGTTGCCGACGTTAGGCGCCTCTTTGCTCCAGGGCGCCCGGTTCTCTTTGTATTGCAGGTAGTTTTTGTTCAACGCAAAAACTCTTTTGTTTGCAAATAAGATGGCCGCCAGAGTGTATTCAGCCACGGGTACCGCATTGGCCGCGACGGCGTTCACGACCTGTATACCCCGTCGCCAGACCGCATCGTCGATGAAGCCTTTTACCGAGCCTGCCAGGTGCGCAATCAGTTTGAGTTTGGGCATCTGTAAGATCAGCTCTTCATCGATGCGCGGACATCCCCAGCTGGTGACCAGCACTTCTATGTGGGGTAAAAACTCAGCCATAGCATCAACGTCTCGAAACGGGGTTTCCGCAACAAGATGACTAACGCGCGCAATGGTATCCAGGTGGTCGGGACGGAAGAGTTCATCCCGCACGACCGGATGCATGAGCATGGCTGTAATCGGCTTTTTGGCCATGAGCAGAAGAATACCCCATAATCCCGGCTGTCCAACAACCTTCTGAACGATTTATGCAAGACTCCCAGGCGGCTGCCATGCTGCACACCATGGCAAAAATGCAGGAAACCCACAATATCCAGGTGCACCCTGAGTGGCGGACTCAGGGTTATGAGTACTATCGGGCGATCTGGGTGGAATGCGCAGAGATGCTCGATCATTTTGGCTGGAAGTGGTGGAAACATCAGATCCCAGACGTTGATCAGGTGAAGCTTGAGCTGGTGGATATCTGGCACTTTGGATTAAGCGAATTAATACGTGCCGATAACCTGGTCGAAGACATGGCCAGCACGCTGGCGGCAGCTCAGCCTTCTGATGAACCAGATCCAGCCGTATTTCGGGCCTCTATTGAAACCCTTGCCGCTGACGCCCTGC
>CBDUMB010000669.1:0-1538 GCA_965368205.1 uncultured Pseudomonadaceae bacterium
CCATCTACCGTCGCTGACTAACGAAGAGCGCCGTGCCATCTACCTCGACCTTGCCAGGGTCATGGCGCTACTGCATGCCGTGGACCCTGACGCGGTCGGCCTGTCCGAATTTGGCCGTCCGGGAAATTATTACGAGCGCCAGATTGGGCGCTGGAGCAAGCAATACCAGGCTTCAAAAACCGAGCAGATAGACGCCATGGATACATTGATGGCCTGGCTGCCGGACAACATTCCAGCCGATGCAGGCAGCGTGATCGTGCATGGCGATTTTCGCTTAGGCAACGTTCTGATCCACCCTACCGAACCTAAAATTGTTGCGGTCCTCGACTGGGAACTGTGCACCTTAGGCGACGGCCTGGCAGACCTGGGCTATGTGTGCCAGGAGTATCACGGTGAGTCTTACGAAGACGAAGGCCTCGCGAGTGTAGACTTTGAGGCCACCGGCATACCCACAGAGGCTGAGTTTGTTGCCGAATACTGCAAACATGCGGGTAGAGATAAGATCAATAAGTGGCACTTTTATCTCATCTACAACATGTTCCGTTCTGCCGGCATCATTCAAGGTGTTTATAAACGCGGTTTAGATGGCAACGCCAGCTCTGCGAAAGCGCTGGAATACAAAGAGGCTGCCAGGACGCGATCCGAACGCGCGGTCGCATTGCTTGAAGAATATCAGTAAGCGTGCAAGGTTCAGCAACACCGCTTAGCCTTGCATATCAACCACAGGGGTGAACCCGCCGAAAACCATCCGCATACCGTCAAACGGCACGGGGTGTTTCTCCGCGTCAAAGCGCTCGTCAGTTTCCGCCAGTGTCTGCATCTTCGACATGGCAACATCCCGCGTGGCCTGATCAGGCCATTCAATCCATGAGAAAACAACCCGCTCACCCGGCTCTAACTGGACTGCCTTGCGAAAATCCGTTTGCGTGCCATCTGGCACGTCAGCTTCCCAGCATTCGACCACACGCAGCGCGCCCAGCTCCATAAAGATACTGTCCGTCATTTTTGCATGATCAATGAAGACATCTTTTTTTTCTTCACTAACCGCCATCAGAAACCCATCAATGAAACTCATTTCACCCACCTTCTCCAGGTTACTTTTAACTGCCGGTTAAACCCTAACATGAGATGCGATTAGCAGATTGAACCTGCTTGAAAAACGAACCGTTTACCCCAATGTTTAACTTAACTAACTAAACCGTAGACCTATGCTCAGAATTGCCCTTTTTCTTGGTACCAACATAGCCATCATTGCACTGATCAGCGTGGTTTTCCGGTTGTTCGGCTTTGAGAACTTACTCGCCAACAACGGCGTCGACCTGAATCTCCAGGCATTGCTGGTTTACTCTGCAGTGATTGGCTTTGCTGGCTCATTTATTTCCCTGGCACTGTCTAAAACCATGGCCAAACGCAGCATGGGTGTTCAAATGATCGAACAACCCAGTTCGCAAACAGAGCGCTGGTTGCTGGAGACAGTGGCCCGCCAGGCTGAACAGGCGGGTATCAAAATGCCGGAGGTAGGTGTCTTCGACAATCCT
>CBDUMB010000670.1:0-1532 GCA_965368205.1 uncultured Pseudomonadaceae bacterium
CCTACGCGAGTCAAGCAATGACCGAGTTGCTGGGACGCGCGCCGGAGCAGGCGGTTTCCGCCACCACCGCACGACAGCTGGCGATCACTGCTTTTGAGCGTAGCGAATCCCTCACCAGGCTGGACCCACCAGAAGCGGGAACAAACAAACTGTTCGGCTTCGGCTGCACCGCGTCGCTGGCAACCAATCGAGTTAAGCGGGGTGCACATCGAGCGCATTGGGCCATTCAAACCGCGGTAGACACCTATACCTTCAGCGCTGACTACAACGGAGATCGCGACAGCGAAGAAGCGCTGCTGCGCGAGCAGATCTGGCAAACCATTGCCCACTGCCTGCTTGATCACAACATTGAATTTGACGACAACCTGGTTGAACTGCACGCCCGAGCGAATCCCCCGTTGCGGCCTTTGTTAGACGAAACGCCCTACAAACATGCTGTGGGTGATTCAGACGGCAGCTTACTGCTCCCCGGATCGTTCAACCCGGTACACGACGGCCATAAACAGATGTTGTCTATCGCTGAGCGTCTGACCGGATTGCAGGGTGCGTTTGAACTGGCGGTGAAAAACGCCGACAAACCCAGCCTTGATTACCTGACCATGGAGGAGCGGATCGAAGGCATTGGTGATACCCCTCTGTGGTTAACCAACACACCCAACTTCGAAGGCAAAGCCAACCTGTTCAAAGGCACAACCTTTGTGGTGGGAGTAGATACCCTGGCGCGGATCGGAGAGTTACGTTTTTACCGTAACCACGTCGATCTGCTCGATAAAGCCATGAACACTTTTGTCGAGCAGGACACTCACTTTGTGGTGTTCGGCCGCCTGATTGGTGACACGTTTGTAACTCTGGAGCAGCTTGATATACCGGAGATCCTGAGGCAACGGTGCACCGGCGTTGATCAGGACACCTATCGCAACGACACGTCATCTACGGCGATCAGAAACGGCCACCACTGACATTTGCAAATCACTCAGTTATCGTCGGTAACAAGACTTGCGTTAGGCACGATGGTTTTCCACTTACCGCGACGAAAGCGCCAGATCAGCATCGCCCCTTTTACAACATAGTCACCAATTAGCGCCGCATAAACATAGACCACCGGCAGTTTCAGGTAGGTGGCAATCAAAGCCAGGCCACAGCGCATGACCAGCAGGCCAATAATCGTGGCCATCAAGGGAAAGCGCGTATCACCAGCACCCCGCAGCGCACCCCCGATAGAAAACTCGATGGCCATGAGCGGCATCATGGCGCCAAGGATATAGATGAACTGTACCGTTAACTCCACCGTACGTGGCGCATCACCAATAAAATAGGTTGCCAGTTCTTCGGCGATGGCAATGATGATGATACCCAGTGTGCCCATGGACAAAATGGCAAACAGGCAGGCTCGCCAGCCGCTGCGGGCGGCGCCTTCATGATCGTTTGCGCCCAGGTTCTGACCAACAAGAGTTGACCCTGCTATCGAAAAACCAAAGCCTACAGTCATACAGACCGCCAACAGGCTGACCCCGATGTTATACGCGGCAAAA
>CBDUMB010000671.1:0-1523 GCA_965368205.1 uncultured Pseudomonadaceae bacterium
GACATCAGCTGCATTAATGATAAAGACATCAGTGATTCCACCAGGGGCGATCAGTGAATGAGCGCAGGTCAAGCTCAAACGTCCAGGTAGAGCGATGCTGCTGTGCGAGATGGAGATATGTGTCGGCTACCTTGTCAGGTAAAATCAGCCCATCATGCTCCAAACCTCGCGCCTGCCGGACCTCATTAAATTTTTCTGCACCTAACATTTTGCCAACAGTATCTGGCGCATCAACCATGCCATCCACCAGTATGTGAGACACGTGAATGCCTTGAGAAGAAAACTCTGCATTCAATGACTGGCACAACATACGACGCCCGCCCATCGCCGCGGCATGGGAGTGCTGTCCGGCATTGCCGCGGACGGCTGCCGTGGCCGACGTGACCAGAATAGTACCTTTGCCGCGCTCAACCATCAGCGGGCAAACCTCTGATGCCAAACGGAACAGGCTGAATGTGGCCAGGCGCCAACCCATTTCAAAGGCTTTATTGGTGGTCTGCGTTAACGATCGATCACCAATCTGTGCGCCCAGGTTGAACACAATCACTTCTATCGGACCGATGTCTCTTTCGATTCGGGCAACAGCTTCTTCAATGCTGCCTTCCTCAACTGCATTCAGCAGAAAGCCGGTCGCATCATCGCCACCCTCATGGATCGCCTTCACCAGACGATCTAAACCTTGCTGATCGCTACGCCGACACAGCACAGCGTGATACCCCGCCTGCGCGAATCGTTTTCCTACAGTGCCGCCAATACCGGCACCCGCTCCCATTACCAGACAGACTGGCTTCATTGTTTGCTCCTTATTAATTCCCCCATCAAGGTAGCAGCTGGTGCTCTGGGGCTGAGGACTATTGTGCCATGTTGCGGTTGGCAAAAAGCTTAGATCGGGCGTGCAAAATTGATCGCTTTTGCGCGCTGATACGCTGGTCGCTGGGCAATGAGGCTGCGATAGGACATCAGTGCGTCGGGTAACAACAGCTGATAGGCCACCGCCCAGTCCAGACAGGTCATCAGCATAATATCGGCAAGACCAAAACCCTCTGCGAGAACGGAGGGTTGTTCACCTAATCTGTTGGCTATCACCCCGAGGTGCTTGGCCGCATATTCGCCAGCTGCAGAGACCACTTCAGGCGCATCACCATAAATATGCCCCAGATCACCATGGCGCCGCATCACATAGAGGCTGGTTTCATCCAGCTCACCATAGATATAACAACACCACTCATCTTCTTGAGCACGCGCTTCGGGTGTCTGCGGCACATAAAGCGCATCATTCGGAAAGGCGGAGATCAGATAACGACAGATAGCTAAACTTTCGGACAAACACAGGTCACCACTGACCAACAGGGGAATTTTCTGTTTGGGGTTCAACGCACTGAATTCTTTCGTTTGAGTTTCGCCTGTACGCGGACCAATTGGTTTAAGCTCGTAAGTGATGCCCAGTTCTTCCGCGGCCCACACAACTCGCATGGTCCGACTGGTGCCGGAACCCCATAAAGTAATCGGACCCTGAGCCACCA
>CBDUMB010000672.1:0-1515 GCA_965368205.1 uncultured Pseudomonadaceae bacterium
GGCAGCGCGGCGTACTGTCTTTACCTGAAGCGGTGCGTCGTATGACATCAGTGTCAGCAAAGACGTTTGGACTGTTGGATCGCGGTGAATTGAGGGAAGGGTATTGGGCTGACCTGGTGATGTTCGATCCTCACACGGTCATTGATACAGCGACTTATGACGAGCCTCAGCAGGAACCTGAAGGTGTTAGTTGTGTGGTGGTCAACGGACGCGTGGCCTACCAGGACTCAAAACACACCGCTGTGGGTGCGGGTCAGATGTTGCGCTATCGTCAATCATCCTTTTTGCCCGCTTAGAGTTTTCTTGAACTCCTGGCGAAATTGCGCACACTGCGTAACCATTTAATTTTTGGAGAAGAACAAGCGTGAGTTTTCTTGAACAGAGCCGTGAGGGCCATGTACTGGTGCTGACCATGTCCAGCCCTGATACCCGTAACGCATTGACTGGGGATGATCAGTTTGATGATTTTGAGCAGACCTGCCGCGACATAAATAATGATATGTCGGTGCGTTGCGTTGTGCTGACTGGCGCAGGCTCAGCCTTCTGTGCGGGCGGCAATGTCAAAGACATGCGGGATCGTACCGGTTTGTTCTCCGGCGACCCTTTTGATCAAGCTGATGCCTATCGCCGTGGCATCCAGCGCATTCCCCGCGCCGTACATGCGCTGAATGTACCGATCATCGCTGCGGTTAATGGCCCTGCTGTGGGTGCCGGTTGTGATCTGGCGACCATGTGTGACATACGAATCGCCAGTGAAAAAGCCATGTTTGCTGAGAGTTTTGTCAAACTGGGCATTATTCCCGGCGATGGCGGAGCCTGGTTTCTGCCTCGTGCAGTAGGCTATTCCAACGCGTGTAAAATGGCTTTCAGCGGCGAACCTGTGAAAGCTGCGGAAGCGTTACAGATGGGTCTGGTTTCTGAGGTAGTTGAGCCTGAGGCCCTGCTCACCAGAGCCATTGCGCTGGCAACCAGTATTGCCGCCAACCCGCCACACGCCGTTCGCCTGACGAAACAACTTATGCGCGCTAGTGAAAATTCGTCATTGGATGAGTTGTTAGACAAATCGGCAACTTTCCAGGCCGTCTGCCACGCAGAACCAGACCACGCTGAGGCGGTCGAGGCATTTTTTGAAAAGCGTCCGGGTAAGTACCGGGATAAGTAGAACGTTAAAATAATTTTATGAGGCGAGATAAATGTTAAGAAATATATTGATGGTGGTCATAACGCTGTCGCTAAGCGCCAGCGTTTTAGCTAAACCGTTACCCAATGTGAAACCCGAACGGGAAGGCTTTTCCACTGAGCGACTGCAGCGGCTTACAGAAGTCACGCAGGCCTACGTTGATGAAGGTAAGCTGGCTGGCGTGATTACAATGGTTGCCCGTGAAGGCAAAATTGTACATTTTGAAGCGGTTGGCCAGCGCGGTGCGGACGATGCAACACCGCTGCAGAAAGATGATCTTTTTCGCATCTATTCCATGACAAAACCCATCACCGCGGCCGCAGCAATGCAGTTGT
>CBDUMB010000673.1:0-1507 GCA_965368205.1 uncultured Pseudomonadaceae bacterium
CAGTGCGGATTCTGTACGCCAGGCTTTGTCATGTCGCTGTTTGCTCAGTATGAAAACGGTGTGCAGATGAATGCGCGCGACGTTGACGATGTGCTTTCCGGCAACCTTTGCCGATGCACCGGCTATCGTCCTATCAAGGACGCAGCGCTTGCGATGTATGACTATCCAGCTGTGAATAACCCCTTAACCGAACCTACTCGTGCACAGCTGATCAATTTGCAGACGTCCAGCCGTTCTGCACCGGCGTTGCGCATGAAGTCTTCCGGTCGCAGCTTTTCATCTCCCACCAGCGTCGAAGAGTTGAGCACACTTGTATTAAAACATCCTGAAGCTCAGCTCCTTGCGGGGGGTACGGATATTGGACTATGGGTAACCAAGGCACATCGACAGATCGACCAAGTCATCTACCTGGGTGATGTCGCCGGTTTGAAAACAATCGAGCTCACGGAGACAGCGCTTACCCTGGGTGCCGCGGTGAGCTGGAGTGACGCGATGCCAGCTTTAACAGAGCTTTATCCAGCCTTCGCGGAATTGTTCACTCGCTTTGCATCTGTACCCATCCGCAACGCCGCCACAATTGGTGGCAATATCGCAAATGGATCACCCATCGGCGATTCGATGCCGGCTTTGATTGTCGTTGGCGCTCGTCTGCTGCTGCGCCAGGGCGATAAAACCCGTACCGTGGCACTGGATGAGTTTTACCTCGCTTATCAGCAGACTCTGCTGACCGCGGGTGAATTTATTGAAAAAATTATCATTCCGCGCCCGCAAGCAAATCAGACCGTTGCCGCCTACAAAATTTCCAAACGTTTCGACCAGGATATTTCAGCGGTCTGCGGATGTTTTGCGGTTGAACTGGAGCCAGACACGCAGATCGTGACAGATATAAAGATCGCATTTGGTGGCATGGCCGCTATTCCAAAACGCGCAACTCACGTCGAAGCACAACTGCTATCCACCGTGTGGACGGAAGCAGATATAGATCAGGCGTTAGACAGCTTTGCAGATGATTTTTCCCCCATAGATGACATGCGTGCAAGTGCTGCTTATCGACTGCAGGTAGCGCAGAACCTGTTGCGCCGCTTTTTTCTTGCAACCACGCAGCCCTCTGCATTAACCAATGTTTATCAATATGGCCGTTAATCCAGATGTCAAAGCCACCGGTGGCGTCGGTGAACCTCAACATCATGACAGTGCTTACCTGCACGTTTCTGGTAACGCCCGCTATACGGACGATTTGCCGGAACCGAAAAATCTCCTGCAAATTGCCCTGGGTGTCAGCCCACACGCCCATGCCGTCATTGAGCATATAGACCTGCAGCCGGTGCTGGCCCTGGAAGGTGTTGTTGACGTACTTGTTGAGGCGGATATCCCGGGTAAAAACAACTATGGCCCGGTTCTGGATGACGACCCCTTATTAAGCGCCAACCTGGTTCAGTATGCGGGCCAGCCAATATTTGCTGTTGTTGCCGAAGATGTCATTACAGCACGAAAGGCAGTATCCCTT